>NZ_MRCI01000003.1 GCF_001922575.1 Neptunomonas phycophila
TGACACCTATCAAGCCTGTAATACCGAATACGATACCTGCTAGGTACAGAATGTAGACCAGCTTTGCAGAGCCGCTATTGGTTGATGAGGTGTTGATCACTTGATCAGTCATGTGAAGTTCCTTTTCTGTCATTTTGGATTATGTTGTTTTAAAGCTACGGCTCAACTAAGCACGTTGCCGAGCCTGTCATAATGGTTCCACCGTGGCTGGTTTTGCAGCCGACGTACGCGATGGGTTTACCGTTCATATCCATGGTTGATGAACCTTGAACGATAACCGCGCCACAGCCGATTTTATCACCGACCGTAGCAACGCGTTAACCGTCGACTTCTGAATCAGAAGCGACGGAAACGATAGGGGTGGTTCCACAGCCTTTTTTAGGGCAGGAGTGGAGGTCTCCTAGGCGGGCTATGGGCTTCATTATTGTTTTATTTTAACCTGACCGTTTTTATCAAACCAAAAGTGCATAATAGGTTCGAAAGATTCCGAGGTTTCAGAGTTTTTCATGCTGAACGGAGATGGAGCCAAAGTAAACAACTTTCTATCCTCAGTCACATAAACTCTTGAATCATCCAATTCAAAATCAGATAACTTAAAATCAGCATTAGTCATAACCTTGCCAAACACCGAATTAAAGATATCGTCAATAGCCTCCCCTGTATCTTTATTATACTTCACAAAGCTTGGTGAATAATATTTTTTAAAATCAGATACATTTCTCTCCTTAAACATTTGATATACCTTCTTATACTCTATTGCTAACTTATCCTTTAAATTATCAGTATTTTTTACCAGTACTGCTTCATCAAGGTACTTCGATCGATACAATTCAGGATAATTTATATCAAAACCCACACTTATTACATAACCTTCAGGCTTTTCTTTGATATCACAGCCGTTTTCGACAATAGTGATATTGCCGCCTAAGCCTTCAAGTTCGCAGCGATCAGCCTTTTCAAAATCAAAAGTTAAAATATAACCGTCATTAACGCTTTCAAAAGGCATTGTAAAGTTATTTACTTCCCAAGACTTAAATAATACTTTTAATTCTGCACTGCTTTTCTTATCAACTTTATGCGTTATAAAGGTCAAATTATTTCTTCCATTATATAGCATATATTTAAAATCCAAATTAGACTGCATCGAACCTGACGTACCTAGATCATACCCAGGATCAATAAAGGGCACATTATTCACATACAAGTCCAAAAAAACATTATCAACCTTATAGTCAAATCCAAAATCTAGGTCCATAGCTTTTACTCCCTCAGCATAAAAAAATAAATACAAAATACCGCTTACAAAAAATCTTTTAAGCATATACCACCTTCTATATAGTAAAGGATCCTAAAGTTTCTTTTTGAAAAATCGGGATCTCACCTTTTGTTGTTTTTTCTATTGTTGTCTTGCTAAAACCGCCGGCAGCTTTACCAGTATACTCCAGTTTCAAACCTCCCCATTCAAGTTCACACTTAGCCAAGTAATCGACACCAGTCTCTCTGGAAAGATTTAACTCAATACTTGTTTGTGCATTTCCACTTGCTTCAAAACTCCCTTTTATGAAATAAACCTCTGCCTCTCCCTTAACAACTACTTCAAGAGTGACCGATACATACCCCCCACCACTTGCTTTATTTGTCCAAGCCAACTCATCACGCAGTTCTACACTTGCCGAGAACTCGCCTTTTATACCAGACTTTAGTATTAAGTTTATACCCGCATAAATCTTACCTTTAGCCTTACTATTCTCATTGCCCCAACCTTTAGCAGCACGTTCTCGCGCCTCTTCAATTTTCATAACAGAAGGGGTCGTGGGAACCGCCGCGCCACCCGCACCACCGGGACCGACACTCATTTTAGGGATAGCTTTAACGCTACCGCCAGAAACAACCACGGCGGCACTACCGGCTACCAAGGTAATTTTTGAGGCATCTAGAATAATATTGCCGGAGGCTTTAAACGTGAGGTCGCCACCTACTTTATTTTTCCAGTCTCCACCAACGGTTAGGCCTTTATCGCCATCGATTTTTTCGAGCTGTTTGCCTTTTACCGTCGCATCGTGATTGCCTTCGATGGTTTCTAAACGGTTTTTGGCGACCACAAGGTTAGAGTCATTCCCCACAGAGGTGGTGTCATCAAACTCGATACGTGACTGGCGCGAGTTTTCGACATGCGTTTCCATGTTCTTTTGGGCATGCATGTAGATGAACTCTTCATCGGCTTCATCTTCAAATGTGAGCTCGTTAAACCCAGTCCCTTTATGGGTTTGAGTTTTGATGGTCATCCGGGTTTTGCCGCTCGGTAATTGGTTAGGCGGCATTTGTTCGGCGTTGTAGACTCGCCCGGTGATAATAGGGCGGTCGGGGTTGCCATCGTAAAAATCGACGATGACTTCTTGGCCGATACGCGGGATAACTAAACTACCGTAGTTGCGGCCAGCCCAGTTTTGGCTAATGCGAACCTAGCACGAGCTGTTCTATTCTAGCTTTAGTTTAAATAGAGATGAAATCGAGGTGTGTAGACGATTACAAATAAGGGCTAGAACCGATAAAGAACCAGCTGGTAGGGTTCGGGTGTGCTTGCTGCTGATCCAGTGCTTTCATACTTATTAGCTGATGAGGTGTTAACCACTTGATCAGCCATGTGAAGTTCCTTTTCTGTCATTTTGGATTATGTTGTTTTAAAGCTACGGCTCAACTAAGCACGTTGCCGAGCCTGTCATAATGGTTCCACCGTGGCTGGTTTTGCAGCCGACGTACGCAATGGGTTTACCGTTCATATCCATGGTTGATGAGCCTTGAACGATAACCGCGCCACAGCCGGTTTTATCACCGACCGTAGCAACACGCTGACCGTCGACTTCTGAATCAGAAGCAACGGAAACGATAGGGGTGGTTCCACAGCCTTTTTTAGGGCAGGAGTGGAGGTCTCCTAGGCGGGCTATTGGTTTCATTAGTAACCTGTATCATATATGTAACATACTTCAAGCTCATCACCAAAATCACAAAAATACATTGCCCTTTCTGATACATATTCATCATTATTGTTTTTGTAAGTTAGAGGATTGGGAACGATCGAAAGCATTTTTTTATCCGGTGATATTCTTACAAAATGCGATCCCTCTTTTATTCGATAAAAGTCATCTCCAAAAATAAGACCATCTACATTTAATGGATCCTTGTCTAAAACCTCATTCGCGAACTCATCAATATCGTAGTTGATTACATTTGATAGATGCTTATTAACTCTTAACAATTTTTTCTTGTAAGAAAGCTCATCATTATTTTTTATAATTTTATAAATTTTTTCATAAGATTCCCACAATTTTTTTTCAACACTCGAATCAACCTCGTCAATTTTCTCAGCATCAATCCAACTTGGTTTTACAAGACCTTCATCATTTATAGAAAATTCGATAACAACTCTTTTAGAGTTCTCTTCAGAAATTCTATTAGCATATTGAATGGTATGCTCTTTTATCCTCACATCAGAGAGCAACGCCATAGTTTTACTATTATTAATTTTACTTCTTTGACTTTTTTTTGGCCCATCAACTTGATAGATCGAATCACTTTTACCGTTAAACCTTAGATTCATTAAATCAACCAACTCCTCACTATTTGAAGAGTTCATAGTTAACCCAACATCCAAATAAAATAATTCGCTATCAAACGTATAATTTTTTCTAGAAAGATTATACGGTTCAAAATCTATAACAATCCGATTATCACCACTCATCAAATACTGATTAGCATTTATATTATAATTCATTTCTCCTCTACCAAGCTTACTAACTACCTCAGCATCATTTATATACATTTTTAATACAGCTGAGTCACCATCCAACTTCACGTAATAATACTTCTGTTCACTCACAACAAAATCACTCCAAAAAACACAAAAAACAACTAATAAAGAGTTAAAAAAATCAGACCGTTTCCCAAACATCTTTTTCTCCTATTTTTGGTAGCAAAGGCACCTCAAACTTACTATTAATGAGATCGCTTTTATTACTAATCTCCGAAGTACTTTTTCTTGATAATGTTACATTCTCGTCTTCAGTTTCAAATGGGTTAACATCTTCAGATTTAGATGCGCTACCTGAAAAAACCCTAAAACTACCTTTCGCATACAAGCCTTCAAAATAATAATATTTTTCTTTAACTAAGCCATCTTTAGTCAGACACTCTCTAACGCCAAAATGAGAAGCTGTTTCTGCAGAAAGTTTCGCTTCTGCTCCTCCAGTAAAGTACCATTTATTAATACCGACTTCAGCTTTCATCTCTAGTGTAATTTTAAAAGTAACCACCCCGCTAAAATTGAAGTCAAAATCTTCATTGCCAGCTTTGTTACCAGAGTTATTTACCCAAATTTCTTTTTTCCCATCAAACCCACCAGATAATTTACCTTCAACACTAAAAGTTAAATCACATCCAATATCAATATATGCTGGATTGTTTTTATTTGATGCTTTTTTTCTAGCATCTCTAAATGCATCCGCAAGCTTAGGTACACGTGCAATAAAGAGTTCTAAGAGATCAAACTTTACCGAAATAGTTGGTATTAGCGAAATTGACGGACTATCATATACCAGTCTATATCCTGTGTTCTTTGTAACATTTTCGTTGTAAATTTTCCCAACACTAACTCCTACTCCAAAGCCAATTTCAACACTTGACGTTTTAGATTGTACTTTATCTGCACCGACATTTTCTTTAATTCTATATTTGTCTGTTTTTTTACTCTCTTTATCAAAGATCTTGAGAAGATCAATCATATTATCAATAGCTTTTTCGAAGAAAGGTCTATTAGTACCACTGGGTTTTAAAACTTTACTTTTATCGGGCTGATTACTATTTATAAGACCCTCCTCAGCAGCTTTTATACTAACTTTTTGACTACCATAAGTAAGTTCAAAATTTCCGGTTTCTAACGACCACCCAATTTGGGTTTTCCCTGCATAAGGTATTTTCACAAATACCTTAGCTAAGAATTTTTCACATGACAATTCCATATAAGGAACAGGATTAACTATAATCTCTGTAGTACCTTCAGGAGAGCAACATTGATCTACTTTAAAGCGATATTGGTCGGAATCTGAAGATGACTCATACATACTGTAATACATCATGAAATATATTAAATATGAAAGCTCATCAGGAAAATAGGCACTGGCCAATCCAAAGAGAGCAAACTCTTTCCTGATTGGGACCTTTTCTTTTTTAACTATATTTCTATCTTTAAAGTAATTTGCAGAAGCTTTAACACATGGTTTCTCACTTAAGCCTTGTTTACAAGGGTTCCCTGTAATTTCTACTTGGACATTTTCTTCAACCCCTGCCGATACTATTTCTTTTAGTACTAGATGAAGCTTATTATCTTTTTTTCCACTTTCCTCTAATGGCCACTTTATACACCTAGTTGCGTCTTTTGAATCTTTCACCATTACACTTTCAATACAACATGATGACAAAGGCTTGCAATCACAGTTTGGGGAAGATAGTTCTTTATCTTGTATAATATCAGAATCTGCCTCTACCTCCTTAGGTATAGGGCTATCCGACAAGTGCTCGCCACCACGTTTTAGATAATCTTCATACTGATTAATGATCGTTGCATCTTCCGTACTGGCCCTTACAACAGGGTCATGATTCATTACGTTTTCTATCGATCGCAGTGTTTCATTTGCGTTCTTAAATTTTTCGGGGTGCTCATTAGCCAAATAAGCGATATCTTCTAGCGTCGGTTTATAAATGCCTGTCATCGTAATTCCTTTTACTTCATCTTGGATCGTTTCAGCAAGTCCCTTCGGACTTTGCCTCTCGGGATCCAATCAAATAATTCATTTCTTCGTTGCCAGGCATACAGTGCTTGGTTTTCGATAATAGACTGCGCATCGTCATACCCCTTAGGAAACTCTTCTCCGAATTGGAGCATGCACTGTGCAAGCGTGGTCACCTGACGCTGCGATGTCATGCCCACCTCTTTACCTTTTTGATTCCCTAAGATGGCCGCCTTACAATATGAGTCTGGTAAAAACTCATTTTTATAAAGCTCACTTAAGCTTCTCGCCAACTGCCTCTCCGCCCGAACCCCATGCAGTTCCCCAAACCGTTCGAATTCGCGCTCAGTGACTTTAAACGCTTTTCGGCTGTTCACCGTTCCGTCCGGGAGTTCGGCTTGTGGTGCCACGGCGAGGATTCGGCCTTGGTAGGTGTATTCCTCACCAAAGAGGTCGACGCTGTTGTCGATGTCTTCGTGTTCGGCTAAGCCAAGCAGAGGCGATAGGGGGATGTATAGCTGTTCGATGGGTTGCAGGAGTCGGCCGATTTTCCAATCATCTAAGATGTGTAGCGAGTCGAGCAATACGCGCGGGTCGTAGAAACGGTAGTAGATGGGCGATTTGTCGTCCGCCGGTGTCCAGAGCATGGTGAATAGTCGAAAGTGCTCGCGCAGCGCTTTGATGGGTTGATTGCTGCTAAAGACGATACCGCTGTGGTTGATTTGGTCTTGTTCTTTAAACCGTTCAGTAACTGGGTTGTCGGGGTCAAGCTTGACTAACCACGGGGCCATGGCTCGGTTTTCTTCATCCAGTGTGCTGTACAGGCAAGCGTGCGGTGGGTCGTGCGCTTCTAGCTCGTGCTGGATCTCTGGCCAGTTAGCGCCATCGATGATGGCCCATAGCGCGAATGGGGCGCTGTGGTGAAGTTGCGCAGCTTGCTGGAGTAGGGTGGTTTGCTGTTGGATGGCTTCCCAATCTAACTCGGTTAACGTCGGCAGCGGCCATTGCGGTTGGGGTGGCTCTGGGGTTGCTGATGCTGGCGGCGTGTTGTGCGGGCCTTCTACGTCCATGTCGCTGCGTAGATCCGCTGCGCTATTGTCTGTTGATCCATACTCATGAGCTATTTCAGGATTTTCAGACACCTCTTCTACACTCGGGACGCTGGGTTTGGCCTCGGTTTCTTCTAATGCTTGAAAACGACCAAAGATGACCGGCGAGGCAGGGGTGGCTTGTCGTGCTAGCTGCACTAAGTCTTGTGCCATGCCGCGCGTTTTAAAGCGTTGCAGTAGAGGCTCTACGTCGCCTAAACGAATTAGATCGAGCCCGTTATGCTGCAGTGATTGATAGAGCTGTGCTTTGTAGTCTTCCGGTGAGCGAGCCAGTACGATGGCATAGGCAATTGCTTGCAGCGCTTGGCCTTCCCAAAAGCGAAGTTTGCCCGGTTGCGCCATGACCTGACATGCCCCAATCCAAGCTTGCGGACTTTGACTAGCGCTGTTGGTCATCGATGTAGCCTTCTGGTTCATGAAGCTTCTTTATCGGCGTTCGGGCAGTGGGATACAAACGGGGATCCCGTACCCGCCGCTGCTTTCATAACAGAAGGGGTCGTGGGAACCGCCGCGCCACCCGCACCACCGGGACCGACACTCATTTTAGGGATAGCTTTAACGCTACCGCCAGAAACAACCACGGCGGCACTACCGGCTACCAAGGTAATTTTTGAGGCATCTAGAATAATATTGCCGGAGGCTTTAAACGTGAGGTCGCCACCTACTTTATTTTTCCAGTCTCCACCAACGGTTAGGCCTTTATCGCCATCGATTTTTTCGAGCTGTTTGCCTTTTACCGTCGCATCGTGATTGCCTTCGATGGTTTCTAAACGGTTTTTGGCGACCACAAGGTTAGAGTCATTCCCCACAGAGGTGGTGTCATCAAACTCGATACGTGACTGGCGCGAGTTTTCGACATGCGTTTCCATGTTCTTTTGGGCATGCATGTAGATGAACTCTTCATCGGCTTCATCTTCAAATGTGAGCTCGTTAAACCCAGTCCCTTTATGGGTTTGAGTTTTGATGGTCATCCGGGTTTTGCCGCTCGGTAATTGGTTAGGCGGCATTTGTTCGGCGTTGTAGACTCGCCCGGTGATAATAGGGCGGTCGGGGTTGCCATCGTAAAAATCGACGATCACTTCTTGGCCGATACGCGGGATAACTAAACTACCGTAGTTGCGGCCAGCCCAGTTTTGGCTAATGCGAACCCAGCACGAGCTGTTCTCGTTGTGTTGGCCGTAACGGTCCCAAGGAAACTGGATCTTAACGCGACCGTATTCATCGGTGTAGATTTCTTCACCCGCGGGACCTACCACCACTGCGCTTTGCGGGCCTTGCATGCTAGGCCAAGGCGTTTTTTGTTCGGGACGGAAGATGGTGTCAGAACTGATACAGCGAAATGCATTGCTGTAGCTTTTCTCTTGCTCGTCGTTGCTGGTAAATGAATAATCTTGTGCGGTATGCGCCACACTCAGCAATACATATTCGCCTTGTTCTTCGGGCGAATCTTCATGCCGATTAAGGGTAAAACTATGGCCCGCCGTAAAGCTTCGACAGCCACTTTCACCATTGACGGCATTGTAAGCCGCCTCATCGGCTTCGACGCGAATACGTGAGAACTGATCGCCTAGGGACTTATCGTGATAACGCCCGGGATAACGGTAGTGTTCATACTTAGCAACGCCCGACACCTCCATATTAGCGGCGGCCGAGGTTTGTAAGCGATTACTAGGCTTTTTAAAATCAAAGTCACGATGCGTATGGCGACCTGCCATAAACTCGAACGAGTGATACCAATTATGAATGGTATGCTCCGACTGAGAGCCCGCATTGTAGCTTACCGACTCTTCTTCGCAGGCACCGTAGCCTCCGATATGATCACTAAGAACCAGCGTATGGGAATCAGCACTGTGCTCAAAGTAATAATAAATACCTTCTTCTTCGAGCAAGCGTGATACAAAATCAAAATCGCTCTCTTGATACTGTACGCAATATTCGCGTGCAGGATGCTGGCCTACCACACGGAACTGGAAGTCGCTAAAACCGTTCTCTTTAAAGATGGAAGAGACGATATCTTGTACGGTTTTAAACTGAAAAATCTTACAGTCACTGGTTTGGGTTAAAAACCACAACCAAGGCACCACAACGGCGGAGTAACCACGCAAATCATGTAGGTGTTGGCCTTCTTGCTTAAAGCTTTTGATGTAACCATTAATGTAGCGATATTCATTGGTTACCAGCAGCGCGTTTTCATCAGTGGCAGCAATTTTTAAGGTAACGTTTTGGCCGACAATATCAACAGGTTTAATATTGTTACGTGATGAATAGGCTTCGATGTTAATTTCGAACAATGACGATACAGACTCTTCACCTTCAAGACGAGTTAGCAGTAATACGTCATCGCCTAGCGGGCTATCCATTGCCAATAGGCGGCCTTGCTGGGTAAACACAGCCATACACTTCCTTGTATGAAATTCTCAGATTTGTAACAAAAATAAATTAAGTACTTGTTTTATAAGCCGTTTCAAACGGATGTTTAAAAACACATAGCCTAAAACCCAAAACAACAGCCGTAGCTGTTGTTTCAGGTACCCCTACAAATGCAGGATTACAGACGAACGCCAGTGGCGATGTCGTAGCCTGCAGGGACGCTACCTTCTGGCTGATGTTGCTCATTCCAGTTGGTGTACTTCATCTCTACTTTAGTGAAGTTTAGCGATACTGCTTCAACAGGACGGTCGCCGTTGCTCATTACGCTGTAGCCACTGATCAACGTATTAGTCAGCGTGTATTCCATGTATGTTTCAATACCACCTGGAGTAGTTTGAACCATATGGATTTTAGCTGTTTTACCTTGACCTACGCAGGATTCAGCGAAGAACAATGGAGACGTTTTGTCCATTTTAGTTGTTAACGTGATTTCACCAACAACCGGTGTTGTAGACTCACGATCTTTACCTTGACCAGGCTTAGTTGTAAGGCTACGGTTTACGCTCCACTCCATTGAGTCACATTCAACCCAGTTTTCGTGGCCAGCTGCTGTTACGTCACCATCGAGTCCGTCGATTTTTAGATAAATTGCCATCTGTTTAAAGGTCCTTTTTTTGACAACATTTAAGAAAGTGCTCCAGCCCAAAGGCCGGTATTAGAAAGGAAGTCTGCAAATGCACACAGCTAGCGCGGAGATACAAATGGAAGATGTCCTTTTCTTACCATTCTTTAAAACTAAAGCTGAGCGATTGTAACGAATCTAGCGACAGTTTCAAAGGCGAAAATGGCACCAAATTCGTACAGGTCTGGGATTAGCTTTTTTACTTGTCTGCCAACGCTTTGTGCAACTCTTTTAGGCGCTTTACAACCTGATGGTTGATACTGCGCTGTGGGAAGCTGCCATCGTCTTTGCGCTTGCCGGGTGTCTTGTCCATTAAGATACCTAAGCACTCATCCACCGTAGATACCGCATAAACATGAAACAAGCCTTGCTCAGCGGCTTCGACGACTTCTTTTTTAAGCATCAAGTTACGCACGTTAGCTTTAGGGATGACCACCCCTTGCTTGCCCGTTAAACCGCGAGTTTGGCAAAGCTTAAAGAAACCTTCTATCTTCTCGTTTACACCGCCTATCGCTTGTACTTCTCCGTATTGGTTAATTGACCCAGTCACCGCAAAACATTGCTGGATAGGAATATGCGTGAGTGCCGAAATTAAAATACAGGTTTCGGCTAACGACGCACTGTCACCATCGACATAACCATACGATTGCTCCATGGCAATGCTCGCGGAGAGCGTTAGAGGGAAGTCTTGCGCGTATTGATGGCCTAAGAAGCCTGATAAAATCAAAACGCCTTTTGAATGGATAGACTGGCCTAGCTGCACTTCACGCTCAATATCCACAATACCGCGCGTGCCTGGGTGAACGGTTGCCGTGATGCGCGCCGGAGAACCAAAAGCCACATCGCCTACTTCCAGTACAGTAAGGCCATTACATTTACCTACCGCCTCACCATCGGTATCAATGAGGACAGTCTCGTTTAAGATACTTTCTAGAATCTTTTCTGATAAGCGGCCGGTACGCCGAGATTGTGCTTCTAGGGCCATCTCCACGTGATGAGCGGTAATCAGATCATCTTGATTGGCAATCCGTTTGTAATCAGCTTCGCACAGTAAATCCACTAAATCGCCAATGTGCGTGGATATTTTTTCTTGATCACCTGATAAGCGCGAGCTTTGCTCGACTAAACGCGCAACCGCTTCTCGTGTCAGAGGTGCTAGGCCTTCTTCAGCAGCAATGGTTTTCATTAAACGGGCATAGTTGCGTATCGAAGAGGGGTCACGTGCGACTTCTTCTTCAAAGTCGACCACCACACGGAACATCTTTTCGAAATCTTGATCCAGATCTTGCAACAGATAGTAAGTATCCCGACCACCGATTAATACAATTTTTACATGCAGCGGAATAGGAGCTGGGCTTAGCGAGATAGTGCTAATGCCTGTGTAATCGCTAATGGGGCTTTCGATACCGATTTCGTGCGCTTTCAATGCGCGTTTAAGCGCGCTGTAAACATAAGGTTGCTCCAGCAACTTTTCTGCTTCCAAGACTAAATAGCCGCCATTGGCTTTATGTAAGGCGCCGGGGCGAATCATTTGAAAGTTAGTCACCATCGCGCCCATATCGCTGTTGTACTCGACGCGGCCAAACATATTCTCGTAACTAGGGTGCGCTTCAAAGACGACGGGCTGGCCTTTGGTTTTGTTGTTATCAACTAATAGGTTGACCCCAAACATCTCGTCTAAGAGGTTACGTTTACCGACCTCCGAACGCGCCTCTAACAACTTTTCATCGCCCAGCAAATCGGCGCTATTTTTAACAATGTAGCTTTCTAGTTGATTAAAATAATCACTTAGACCGGCTATGTGGCTGTATTTTTCTTTAACGGCTTGTATGAGAGGCGAAATAGTTTGGCGCGCCGTATCGCGATCCAGCACTTTCATTTTTTCAGCCGCTTCACGTCGCCACTGAGGCATTTCGGTAAGACTTTCATTGAGATAATCTTCAAGGTCCGAAATGTTACGGTTAAAGGCATCCCGTATTTCTTCCGGTAACTGTGAGAACATTGCCTCGTCCATGGCCTGTCCTTCGGCAACCGGCGTAAAGCCAACGGAACCGGCATCACGGTATAACGCTATACTATGCTCGCGTGCGGCACGTTCTACCTGCTCGATGGCTTGATCGTAATGGCGGTTAAAGTCACGCTCTACTTTACTTTTACGGCGTAGGTATGCCGGGTTCTCGAAGGCGACCGGCAGTTCCGTCATCAGGGTTTCAATGAGTCGGCGGTTATCCCGACGAAGCTGCGTTGCTTTACCGGCCGGTAGCTCCACACTGATGGGATAGCGGCCGTCTTGCAGATTATTGAGGTAGCACCAGTCGGACGGTTTTTTTTCTTTTTTTGCGATGCCTTTCAGGTTTTCTAAGGCAAATGAAAAACGCCCCGTATGCGGATTCCCCATCACAAACAAATTATATCCAGGGCGGCGCATACCAACACCAAAGCCCATGGCTTCTAGCGCTCGCTCTTGTCCAAAAAATCCGGAGAAGCTTTCTAACGTTTCAGTGGTTCGAAAAGGAAGTAGGTCTGTGTCACAGACTTGATAAAGCGCTTTAGGTGTCAGGGGTAGGTGCTTTTCCATGTAGCGATTCCACAGCAGCAGGGTTTATATTTGTTATAACCCCTGCGCTGCAGTGATGCAAGGCAGCATTGAAAGTTAAGCCTTTGCATCTCCCTTAAAAATCAAGCAGATAACAACTGTTCACGAATTGAACGTGTTACCTCGGCTGTCTCCGGACGCACGCCTCGCCAAATATAGAAAGATTCGGCCGCTTGCTCGACCAGCATGCCCAAACCATCGACGCATTTATTAACGCCTTGCGCTTGCGCCCAGCGTAAGAACGCCGTTGGCTCTGCACCATACATCATGTCGTAACACAGCGAGTTAGCATCGACTAGCCCGTCAGGCATAACCGGAACGGTGCCATTTAAGCTTGCCGAGGTCCCGTTCACAATGACATCAAAGTAGCCGTTTAGGTCATCATATGCGCTTGCACTAACCAGGCCGTATTCGGCGAATGTGTCGGCTAAGTCTTGAGCCTTTGATACCGTGCGGTTGGCAATCACTATCTCCGCAGGTTTTTCATCTAAAAAGGGCAGAATAGCCCCGCGAACAGCCCCACCAGCTCCCATCATTAAAATACGCTTACCGGTTAAATCCACACCGTAATTTTTCGTAATATCTGTGACAATGCCAAAGCCGTCAGTATTATCAGCGCATAATTGCCCTTGTTCATTGACGTACAGCGTATTAACAGCGCCGGCTAGCGTGGCGCGCTCGGACCTAATATCAGCAATTTTCCAGGCATCTTCTTTAAACGGTACTGTAACGTTTAACCCTTTACCGCCTTGAGCCAAAAATGCCGCGACCCCTTCTTTAAAGTCATCAACTGGAATTAATAACTTCCCATAATCCATGTCTTGGCCTGTCGCTTTTGCAAAGGCAGCATGAATTTGAGGAGATTTAGAGTGTGCTACCGGATTTCCGGCAAGAACATACTGGTCCATTTTTACACCTCCAACCAATTACGTGGTGTTAAGTAACGCGTATACAGTTCAGCTTCTGGTGTGCCAGGCTCGGGGTGCCAATCGTATCCCCACTTCACGTCAGGTGGTAATGACATAAGGATAGATTCGGTGCGACCACCGGACTGAAGCCCAAACAAAGTGCCGCGGTCATACACCAAATTGAACTCCACGTATCGACCACGACGGTACGCCTGAAACTCTCGCTCACGTTCTCCAAACGGTGCAGCCTTGCGGCGCTCAACGATGGGCAGGTAAGCGTCTAAATAGGCGTTGCCAATTGACTGCATAAGCGCAAAACTTTTCTCAAAGCCTAGCTCATTTAAGTCGTCAAAAAACAAGCCGCCAACGCCTCGCGGCTCGTCACGGTGTTTAATATGAAAATAATCATCACACCATTGTTTATAGCGCGGGAAAATATCTTCGCCAAATGGCTCGCACGCATTTTTGGCCGTTTGGTGCCAATGACGGCAGTCTTCGTCATTGCCGTAATAAGGGGTTAAATCGAACCCGCCCCCAAACCACCAAACCGGATCTTCACCTTCTTTTTCAGCAATAAAAAAACGCACATTAGCATGCGAGGTGGGTATGTAAGGGTTGCGCGGATGCATCACCAATGACACGCCCATGGCCTGAAAACTGCGCCCAGCTAACTCTGGCCGATGTGCGGTTGCCGACGCAGGCATGGATTCACCAAACACATGAGAGAAGTTCACACCGCCTTTCTCAAAGATACCGCCCTCTGAAATTACACGCGTTCGTCCACCACCTCCGCTTGGCCTTTCCCATGCGTCTTCGACAAACACTTGTTTAGCATCGGCTTCAGCAAGTGCATCGCAAATGGAGTCTTGAAGGCTTAAAAGATAAGCTTTTACGGCATCAATGTTCGGTACGGACATAGTGTTCTCAGCTACTGTCAAAAGGAGCAGAAAGGCATACTTCCAACTCCTTTTGAGATTAATTTCGTATGATTTTACTGCCTTGCAATGACTGGATACGTGTAGGCCTATCCAAGCCACCTAACTTTCCATCCACTTTGTAATCTAGCCTAGAACCGAAGTAAGCATTTACTTCCCATAGGCTTTTAGCAGGCGCAGCCCCTCCAGGGTTAGCCGAAGTCGACACCAATGGCCCGTCCACTGCAGTACACAACGCACGTACTAAAGGGTGGTCACTAATGCGTACAGCAACCTCTGAATGCTTGCCTTTTATCCAGTTAGGTACCCATTCATGAGGGTCCGGCAGCAACCACGTATATGGCCCTGGCCAGGTTGCACTGAGACGCTCTTTTTCTTCCTCTGTTAAAGGATCAATCAAAGGCGCTACCTGAGATAACGACGCCGCTATCAAGATAACACCCTTTTCTACTGGGCGACGTTTCAGTAACAAAAGACGCTCCACTGCCGACGCATTAAAGGGATCACATCCCAAACCCCAAACAGCTTCTGTCGGGTATGCGATAACGCCTCCTTGGCGAACAACACGCGCTGCCTGAGATATATGCCATGTATTCATTACATAAAAGCTCTCAACAAGATGTACAAAATACGTAAAAAAACGAGAAACAAAGAAGCGGAAAACTACCTCTTTAGCGGGGCAGATGCAACTCGACTAGCCGAGAAACGAACAGGTTATAAAGGATGACAAGCAACTACTGAACAGCGTATTTAACGAATACGCCGATAGCCTCCCGCTACAGATTCAATCCACCCAAAGAGCTCTAGCTCGACAAGTACTGTACTCAATTGGTCATGCGCGAGGCTTAGATTAAGGCATATATCTTCAACAAACGTGTGGGAGTAGTCGATACCTTGAAGCACTCTTTGCTGGCTAGCGTCGAGTTCCGATAAATCAGCCTCTAACAAAGGAGCCTGTTCCATCGTAGGGATAGCCGAAACCCTTTTTTGTGTTGTTTTTTGCTGAGCAGTATCGACAAACGCACGGTATCCACCTAAAAAGCCGCGTAGCTCGTCCACCATGTGATCCATAGATTCCACGAGCGTGGCCCCTTGGCGGATTAAAGCATGACACCCTCGGCTTCCAGGATGATCAATAGAACCCGGCAGCGCAAAAACCTCTCGCCCTTGCTGCAAAGCTTGACGAGCTGTAATGAGAGAGCCGCTTTTTACCGCCGCCTCGACCACCAAAACGCCCGTCGACAACCCACTGATAATACGATTACGACGAGGAAAGTGAGGAGCAAGCGGAGGCGCACCGGGTAACAACTCAGACACAAGCGCACCACCTGATGCCAAAATAGCCTCGGCCAAGCCTTTATGTCGAGCTGGGTAAACTTTATCGATACCTGTCCCCATAACCGCGATAGTTGGCTTTTGTAGCTCAACCGCGGCTTTATGAGCCTCGCCATCAATGCCTAGCGCTAAACCACTACTAACGACAAAGCCTGCCTCTGTTAGCGCTTTAGAAAACTGGTAAGCATGGCGCAACCCGCCAGCGCTGGCATGGCGACTCCCAACCAATGCAATCATGGGTAGATGCAAGGCCTCAACATTGCCTTTAACAAATAACAGAATAGGGTGGTCAGGTGCGGCTCGCAGTAATGGTGGGTAATCATCGCTATCCGGCATGAGCAGCCTTGCGTTAAGCGAGGTTAACGAGGCTTCCACCTCGCAACACTGCTCCCATAACGTGCCGCGTTGATCAACAAAATCTATGAGTTGCGTACGGTTTTCACTAGAAATAGCAAAAGGAGAGTGGTCCGTTTGCGCCAGTAATCGTTGCGGCGTCCAATCGTTATAAAACAGCCGCGAGAGCTTTGCCGGACCAATACCCGACAGCAAACTGAGCCCTATCCAATCCTTTGGATCAGCCACATGCATTATCCTTAATCAATGGCGCTTTGCTTAACGTTAGCTAAAAGCGCCGGCTGAATAGCCTTGCAACCTGTGCTGTAGGTCGCAAGGCGTCTTGCTTACAAGCTTACAAGTCCGGTGATTTAAAATTATCACCTACAGAAAGCACGTTTAGTGCTGTCATGACCAGTGCATAACTGACTTTATCGTACACCTTATAGACCATTAAGGTGCCTGCTTCTTCATCAGGCAATTTGACACGTTCACCTGTCACAGGATCGTCCATCTCTTCACCAGCGGCATATACAATAAAGACATGCCCGGGTTTCACACCTTCTCGGCGGCCTTTATTAATCGCCACAGCATCAAAGCGTCCGATCTTCTGAACACCGCCATCGACCGACAAGATATAACCTTCTGTTTCTTCAGGCGCTGGGGCCGGATAAAACATAGACTGGATACGCGTTTCAGGGGCCGGTAATACTCGGTCCATAACACGCACTTCTTGTTGCGATTTAGCCAGTTCTAGGGTGGTGATATCTTCATCATTGGTCGAGACGACATAAGCCTCTGCTATTTTAGACAGCTCATAGCCCAGCAACTCATCTGTTATCGGGTCATGGAACGCCTGCAATGGACGATAGATATTCTGATACTTATGATCAGATTCCATTTCGCCACGCGCATAGATGCGATCCCCAGCACCGGCAATGATGCGCTTATTGCGGCCGCCTAAGACATAAGGGGTTTCTGCCAGTAGCTCATCGTCTAACACGACGTTCTCCTGCATAAACGCATCCATGTCTTTCAGCGGTATAGCTGGAATAGGATTCTCTAACGGTGTCGCACGAGCCCGAGGCACCAGCTTGTTATCGCCTTTAATGCGTAAGCGCGGCTTTCCATCTACCCATGTCATGTAAATAACATCACCAGGATAGATCCAATGAGGGTCATCAATCTGTGGATTAACACCCCAAATTTCAGGCCATCGCCAAGGTTGGGTCAAAAAGCGCCCTGATATATCCCATAAGGTATCGCCTTTCACCACAACATATTCTTGCGGGTAGCCTTCCTGCAGAGCGAGAACATCCGCTCTGGCGTGTGCCTGGTTGGGCGTAGTAATAGCTAACCATGATGCCAAACACAAACCTGCCAGTTTTTTCATCTACAGTTTCCTTGCTACTCATGTCGGACACTCATGCTCAAACCCATAATTTTGAGCAAAAGCGAAAGTTCCAGATTACATGTTAAGTCCTGCACTCATTAAAACGGATTATTCTTGACCCGATACAATGAAGAGCGCGTATAATTTATGATCATCAATGGTAAACGACAAATGCATCGTCACGCCAGATCAGTATAATAGATAAGTTACTCTGTTTGCCCATCAATTCATCTTTTTGACAGTGTGGCAAACTCAATATTAACAAAGCATTAGTTGAATTATGGCCCTGTTACCTATTTTAGAATTCCCTGACCCTCGCTTGCGTACGATAGCAGAGCCGGTTGATCAGGTAGACGACAGTATCCTTACAATCATTAAGGATATGTTCGAAACCATGTACGACGCACCCGGTATAGGGCTTGCGGCGACACAGGTTAACATTCACAAACAAATCATTACGATTGATATTTCGGAAGATAATGACGATCCTTTAGTCTTAATCAACCCCAGCTTCGAAGTTATTAACGAGGAGCTAGAACAGATGCAAGAAGGATGTTTGTCAGTTCCTGGGTTTTACGAAGAAGTAGAACGTCCGAACAAAATCAGAGTAACCTCGCTGAATGAAAAAGGCGAACAGATTGAGTTCGAAGCCGAAGATTTACTTGCCGTTTGCATACAGCACGAGATCGATCACCTAAACGGCAAACTGTTTGTGGATTATCTTTCCAACACCAAGCGTACTCGGATCCGCGGAAAGCTTGAGAAAAAACATAAGCTTGAACGCGCAGGCTAACACGACAAAGCGTTACTAACAGGTTTGCATTTGCAAACCTGTTTTTCTATGTGGACACAACGGATACGCTTAGCAGCGAGGTTAATGTGAGAATTATTTTTGCCGGAACACCGGATTTTGCGGCCAGCAGCCTGTCGGCACTTTTGGATACAGATCATGAAATTATTGCTGTCTACACCCAGCCTGACCGACCGGCAGGGCGTGGCCGAAAACTCACTGCCAGCCCGGTAAAGCAACTCGCCCTCGATAACAACATCCCTGTGTACCAGCCCGCTTCTCTTAAAGACCACGCCGAACAACAAATACTGGCAGACTTAAACGCCGATTTAATGGTCGTTGTCGCTTACGGTTTATTACTCCCCAAAGCGGTATTAGACACACCCAAACGCGGCTGCATTAATGTCCATGGCTCTTTATTACCTCGTTGGCGCGGCGCGGCACCTATACATCGCGCTGTATTAGCAGGTGATAGCGAAACGGGCATAACCATCATGCAAATGGATGTCGGACTCGACACAGGTGATATGCTGTATGAAGTAAGCTGCCCCATTAACGAGACCGATACCTCTGGCGATTTACACGACCGTTTAGCCAAACTTGGTGCAGGCGCTTTAACCGACACACTAACCTTGTTAGAGCAGGGCGCTATAACCCCGCAGCCTCAAGATGACAGCCAAGCCTGCTATGCACATAAACTCGAAAAACAAGAAGGCTTAATTGATTGGAGCCAAACCGCGCAACACGTTGACCGACAGGTGCGCGGCTTATTCCCATGGCCAGGCTGCTTTACGACGCTTAACGGTGATAACCTTCGTATTCATGCAACCACACCTTCAGAGCAAACTATTGATCCTCAGCTTCCACCAGGAACCATAGTTAACACAGACAACGGCGTTATTTTAGTCGCTTGTGGTGCAGGAACGGCTATCGCAATCACTCGCCTACAGATACCCGGTGGTAAGGCTTTGTCTTCTAAAGATGTGCTTAACTCACGTCGTTCGTTGTTTGCAGATGGGACTATATTAGGCCAATGAGAAATATAAGAGCGCTTGCCGCCAACGCAATCTATCCGTTATTGATGCATACAGGTTCGCTCAATCAATCACTGGTGAATGCACTGGACTCATGTCCAGAAAAAGACAGACCGTTGCTTCAGCAACTGTGTTACGGCACAGCGCGAAATTTTCCTCGACTGCTTTGTATTGCTGATTCGCTGATGGATCGCCCTCTACGCGAGCGTGATAATGATGTACTTGCTGTGCTGCTAGTTGGCTTATACCAGCTTATGGACATGCGCATACCCGTGCATGCAGCCATTAGCGAAACAGTCGACGCGGTTCACCAGCTCGATCGAGGTAGCCTTTCCGGTTTAGTCAATGCAGTGCTTCGCCGTTTTGATCGCGAAAAAGAAGATATTTTAGACGCGCTCTATGATGACATTACCTATCATTACAATCATCCTGAGTGGTTTATTCAAAAGCTCAAAGCCAATTGGCCCGAGTTTTGGCAAACGATCCTTGAAGAAAACAACCATCAAGCCCCTTTAACCCTCCGCATCAATCGCCAACATGTTTCACGTGAAACCTATCACCACATGCTGCAAGAAGCAGGTCACGGCTCAGAATTGACACGTTGGAGTGAAGACGGGATCGTTTTAGACGAGCCATGCGATGTCCATGTATTGCCTCATTTTTCAGATGGTTGGGTCAGCGTACAAGACGAAGCCGCACAGATCGCCGCACAACTCGTCAACTCAAGTCCTGGCGAAAGAATCTTAGATGCATGTGCAGCACCGGGTGGGAAATTGTGCCATTTGTTGGAACAGGCCAGTGTTTACGAGAGCGAGGACATCACCATTGATGCGTTAGAGATAGATCGACGCCGAGCTAAGCGCATCACAGAAAATTTAGATCGCCTCAATCAGACCTGTAACCTTATGGTGGGCGATGCTTCTGAAACAGATTGGTGGAATCAAGAACCCTACGACAAAATGCTAGTCGATGCTCCATGCAGCGCCACAGGTGTAATACGCCGCAACCCAGACATTAAAATTTTACGTACCGGCGAAGCGATACATCAATTATCAGCCATACAAATGGCTATTCTCAAAAATCTGTGGCCAATGCTCAAAAAAGGCGGCACATTGGTGTATGCAACTTGCTCCATTTTTTCGCAAGAAAACGACAAACTGATTAAGCGCTTTATTGCAGAGACCGAAGATGCAGAGCACCAACCCATCTCGGCCGAGTGGGGAATTGAGCGACCTTATGGCCGCCAACTCTTCCCGCAACGCAATGGGCATGATGGCTTTTATTATGCCGTCATTAAAAAAATAGGCTGAGAAACCAAAACGCATGAAGATAATCATCTTAGGAGCCGGTCAAGTTGGTGCATCCCTTGCGGAAAACTTGGCCAATGAAGCCAATGACATCACCATAATCGATACCGACATTGGGCGCTTACGTGAGCTACAGGACCGTTTAGATATCCGCACGGTTAACGGTAAAGCGTCACACCCAAGCCTACTGAACCAAGCAGGGGCTCAAGACGCCGACATGCTGATTGCCGTTACTAACAGTGACGAGGTCAACATGATCGCCTGCCAGATAGGCCAGACGCTGTACAATATTCCGACCAAAATCGCTCGGGTCCGTGAGCATGATTACCTTCAACAAGAAAACCTCTTTAATCGAGAAAACCTGCCTATCGATGTTCTGATCAGCCCTGAGAAGCTAGTTACCGAGCATATTAAACGGATGATCCAATATCCCGGAGCGCTCCAAGTTCTCGATTTTGCAGATGGAAAAGCGCAGCTTGTTGCCGTTAAAGCCTATTACGGTGGACCTTTGGTAGGGCGTGAGATTTCTTATTTACGCACCCACATGCCGAATACCGATACTCGTGTTGCTGCAATATTCCGACAAGGCAAGGCGATCATCCCGCAGGGCAATACGGTAATCGAAGCAGATGATGAGGTCTTCTTTATCGCGGCGCGAAAAGACATTCGCAGTGTAATGAGCGAGCTACGCCGTCTCGACAATCCTTACAAGCGCATCATCATTGCCGGCGGCGGTAACATTGGCGCCCGATTGGCTGAAAACCTAGAAAAGAAATATCAAGTAAAAATCATTGAGCGCAATATTAATCGCTGTAACGACCTGGCTCGAACGCTGAGCAACACCATCGTTTTACATGGCAGTGCGTCAGATCGAGATTTACTACTTGAAGAAAACATAGAAGACACCGATGTTTTTTGTGCCCTGACAAACGACGACGAAGCCAACATCATGGCTTCTATGCTCGCCAAACGACTAGGCGCGCGCTCCGTCATGACACTAATTAACAACCCAGCCTATGTAGATTTAGTGCAGGGCGGTGTGATTGATATCGCAATTTCTCCACAACAAACCACGATAGGCGCTTTGCTAACACATGTACGGCGGGGCGATGTAGTAGCCGTCCATTCTTTACGACGCGGAGCAGCAGAAGCGTTAGAAGCCGTTGCGCATGGCGACAAACGCAGCTCAAAAGTTGTCGGAAGGGCGCTTGAAGATATTAACCTTCCACCCGGCACCACCATTGGTGCCATTGTACGAAACGATGAAGTACTCATTGCTCACGATGATGTCATTGTTGAAAACGGTGATCATGTGATTCTCTTTTTAGTCGACAAACGCCGAATAGGCGAGGTCGAGCGATTATTCCAAGTTGGCCTAGCCTTTTTCTGATCAGCGGGGATCACTATGCGCTATCGCGTCATTTTACGAATACTTGGCATATTACTCATGGTTTTCAGCATCACAATGCTGCCGCCTGTCGTCGTGTCTTTTCTCTACGATGATGGCCATGACTTCGCGTTCATTGGTGCGTTTGCCATTACCCTCGCAACGGGCTTTGTGATTTGGCTACCCGTTTACCGGGTTAGAGAAGACTTACGAACACGTGATGGGTTCTTAGTAACCGTGCTTTTCTGGGTGGTTCTCGGGCTATTCGGCTCCATTCCATTGATGATTTCTGAAAGCCCACATCTCACCGTAGTAGATGCTGTTTTTGAGTCGTTATCAGGCTTAACAACGACGGGGGCAACCGTTATAACGGGCATTGATTCACTGCCCAAGTCTATCCTCTTTTACCGCCAACAGCTTCAATGGCTGGGTGGCATGGGTATCATTGTATTAGCAGTAGCTATTCTCCCTATGCTAGGTATCGGGGGGATGCAGCTGTATCGTGCTGAGACACCGGGGCCCGTTAAAGACAGCAAACTGACCCCACGCATTACCGAAACAGCGAAGGCGCTTTGGTACATTTACCTTTCACTCACTATCGTGTGTGGTTTAGGTTTTTGGCTGGCAGGGATGACACCCTTTGATGCGATTTGCCATAGCTTCTCAACCGTGGCAATTGGTGGTTTCTCAACCCATGACGCTAGTATTGGTTACTTTGATAGTGCGGTTATAGAAGCGATTTGTGTATTTTTCATGGTCGTCTCTTCAGTTAACTTTGGTTTGCATTTCTTTGCCTGGCGCCAACGTTCTTTACTTCACTATTTTGAAGACCCTGAATTTAAGTTTTATTTGGGCATTTTAAGCACCATTATCTTAGTCACATTATTCTCTTTGATAGCGACATCAACGTATGGCCCAGTAGAGTCATTCCGTAAGTCGGTATTCATGGTGGTATCTGTCGCTACCACAACCGGCTTCGCAACTGCCGACTTCGCGCACTGGCCTGCTATGCTGCCTTTCATGCTGTTTATTGCGGCCTTTGCTGGCGGGTGTGCCGCTTCAACGGGCGGCGGTATGAAGGTGATCCGAATCTTACTGATCTTGAAGCAGGGCTATCGCGAGATTTTACGCTTAGTTCACCCCAATGCCGTGATACCCGTCAAAGTAGGGAACAAGCCTATTTCGGACAAGGTACTCGAAGCGGTGTGGGGCTTCTTCTCGGTCTACCTACTTGTCTTTGTTGTTATGCTGATTGCGTTACTGGGCACAGGCTTAGATCAAATCACAGCATGGTCCGCCGTTGGCGCAACACTCAATAACTTAGGCCCTGGGTTAGGGGAAGTGTCCACCCATTACGGCGAATTGAATGACACTGCAAAATGGATTTTATGCTTGGCAATGCTGATGGGCCGTTTAGAGGTATTTACGTTGCTCGTGTTGTTTACGCCTGCGTTTTGGCGACGTTAACGTTTAAACCCACATACGAATAGAGCAAGATTAGTGCAGCGACTAATCTTGCTTTGCATAAATCTTTGATTCACCCGCGGGTCGGGTATTAAAGCGTTTGTATTCCCACTGGTATTGAGCAGGGGCATGGGCTACGCACTGTTCTACCGAAGCATTCAATCCTGATAAAGCCGTTAATGGCTCATCGCTGTAGATATCTGGATGCACGGCTTTGAAATAAATATCAAATTGATCAGTACCCTCTAACCGTAATGCGTAGCCGCATACGACGGTTGTCTTAGTCTGCTTGACCAGCTGGGTAAACAGTTTCATTGTGTAAGCCTGAACACCAAAGAAAGGGGCAAACTCTCCACTGCCTTTAGCCGGCTCCTGATCCGGAAGTATTCCTACGGCTTCTTTCTTTTTTAATGCTTTAATCACTTTACGCACACCGCTTAAATCCGCAGGGGCTAAGTTTGTACCCAAACGTGCGCGCATTTTTTTGATTAAATCATCCATCATTTTCAATTTGGGCGGTCGGTACATTACGGTTACAGGGCACTTATTCGATACGTAAAGATTGAGCACTTCCCAGTTCCCTAAGTGCGGTGCCAATATAATAACGCCTTTCCCATGAGCTATAGCTTCAGTCAGAATAGACTCGCCATGTACATTACGAACTTTTTTAAGCGTGCGCTCAGGCTTCCACAGCCACGACATGCCCGCTTCAGTAATTGACATACCCGTGTGCAGCAGACTTTCGTTGATCAAGGCTTCTTGTTGTGCATCGGAAAGTTGTGGATAACATAAGGAGATATTTTGACGTGTGATTCGATGCATATCACCTTGTGAATTGGCAATGAAGCGCCGGCCTATCATGCGGCCTAGCCTTTGAGCGAGTGATAAGGGCAACAAAGCAAAGATGCCAAGCGCACCCACAGCGAACAATGATTTTAATAACTGCATGAATAAACCAGCCAAAAGCGCGATGATAACAAGATAATGCGCTAATTATAGCGAATTAGTCTGCTCTAGCCTCGCACTAAGAACGCAAAAAGCGATCAATCGTGTATAATTTGGCGCTAATTTTTAAACTTTTTTTCTTCAGAATTCAGCAATGGTGGTTTCCGTGACTGATCAAACGACTCCGGACGCAAGCAC
Source organism: Neptunomonas phycophila (assembly GCF_001922575.1). Classification (NCBI taxonomy): domain Bacteria; kingdom Pseudomonadati; phylum Pseudomonadota; class Gammaproteobacteria; order Oceanospirillales; family Oceanospirillaceae; genus Neptunomonas; species Neptunomonas phycophila. Next base: position 24,570 of record NZ_MRCI01000003.1, read on the forward strand.
GTTTCAGGGGCTAATTTTGGCTCTGCAAACATTCTGGGCCGAGCAAGGCTGTGTACTTGTTCAACCTCTCGACATGGAAGTAGGCGCGGGGACGTTCCATCCAGCGACTTTCTTACGCGCAATAGGGCCTGAAAACTGGCGCTCTGCTTATGTCCAACCTAGCCGCCGTCCAACTGACGGTCGCTATGGCGAAAACCCAAACCGCTTGCAACATTACTATCAGTTTCAAGTAGTCATCAAACCGTCTCCCGACAATTTTCAAGAACTCTATCTTGAGTCTTTGAAACGGCTAGGTGTCGACCTCAATATCCACGATGTTCGCTTCGTTGAAGATAACTGGGAATCACCAACACTGGGCGCGTGGGGGCTTGGCTGGGAAGTCTGGTTAAACGGCATGGAAGTCACCCAATTTACCTACTTCCAACAAGCTGGCGGTCTTGAGTGTTATCCCGTTACTGGCGAAATCACATATGGCTTAGAACGTATTGCGATGTATTTGCAAAACGTAGACAGCGTATACGACTTAATCTGGACAAAGAACCCCGATGGCAGCGTTGTAACTTACGGTGATGTTTTCCACCAAAACGAAGTTGAAATGTCGACTTATAACTTCGAACATGCCGATGTGCCTAAGCTATTTGAAAACTTTGATCACTACGAAGTCGAGTGTAACAAGTTGCTAGCCGCTAAACTCCCGCTACCTGCCTACGAGATGGTGCTAAAAGCTTCTCACACATTTAATTTGCTCGATGCTCGCCATGCGATTTCGGTAACAGAGCGCCAACGCTACATCTTGCGCGTTCGTACATTGGCCCGCGAAGTTGCTCAAGGCTATTTTAATACGCGCCGCGAACTTGGCTTCCCGATGGCATCCGAAGACATCCGCAATGAAGTATTGGCCGCTACCGCTGCGCAGGAGGAGAAGTAATGTCTACACGCGATTTTTTAGTAGAACTAGGTACTGAAGAACTGCCACCCAAAGCATTGCTGTCGCTGTCTAATGCATTCACTCAAGGCATCACTGAAGGCCTGAAAAAAGCGAACATTAGCTTTGGCGAAGTTACTAGCTACGCTGCGCCACGTCGTCTAGCTGTAAAGATAAGTCAGCTGTCAGAACAACAGCCGGATGCAGAGATTGAGAAACGCGGCCCTAGCTGTAAAGCACCAGAGAAAGCCGTAGAAGGTTTTGCTCGCTCGTGCGGCGTAACTGCTGATCAACTGCAAGTATTGAATACAGATAAAGGTGATTACTTCATCTACAAAACCGTAGAGAAGGGCACCGAGACCAGCTCGTTATTAGAAGGTATCGTTGAGCAATCGCTAAACAACTTACCCATACCGAAACGCATGCGTTGGGGTTCCAGCCGCGTTGAATTTGTTCGCCCTGCCAAATGGTTAGTTATGTTGTTTGGTGACCAGGTTGTTCCCGCTAGCATCCTTGGTCTTGAATCGGGCCGCCATACTATGGGCCACCGTTTCCATTACAACCAACCCATTGAGATCATGGCAGCGGATGAATATGACCAGAAGCTATTATCTCCCGGCTATGTTATTGCAGATTTTGCAGCGCGACGTGAAAAGATTCGTGAACAAATTATTGCGGCGGGTACTGCTCTAGGCGGGACTACAGAAATTGATGAAGACTTGCTGGATGAAGTCACCGCACTTAATGAATGGCCTGTTGCCTTAACAGGGCGCTTTGAAGAACGCTTTTTAGATGTACCGCCAGAAGCGCTTATCCTGTCAATGAAAGAGAACCAAAAGTACTTTCATGCAGTAGATGCAAAAGGCAACTTAATGCCTTACTTCATCACAGTGGCTAATATCGAATCTACCGATCCACAACAAGTAATTGAGGGTAACGAGAAAGTGATCCGCCCTCGTCTTGCTGACGCGGCTTTCTTTTTTGAAACTGATAAAAAAGAGACGCTGGCATCACGTACAGAGCGCTTGAATACAGTTGTCTTTCAAAACCAGCTTGGAACGGTCTACGATAAGGCGACCCGCATCTCTGCACTAGCCGCTTATATCGCAGGGCAGCTAGGCAATGATCAACAGACAGCCGAACGTGCGGGCTACCTCGCTAAAGGCGACTTACTAAGCGACATGGTCTATGAATTTACGGACCTTCAAGGGCTCATGGGTTATCACTATGCATTGCATGATGGTGAAGGCGAGGCCGTAGCTAAAGCCATTAATGAGCAATATCTGCCAAAGTTTGCTGGTGATGAGTTACCCGAAACTGAGGCCGGTATCGCGGTAGCAATTGCAGACCGTCTTGATACCTTAACAGGGCTTTTCGGTATCAAGCAGCCACCGACAGGCTCTAAAGACCCGTTTGCATTACGCCGTGCTTCCCTAGGTGTGCTGCGCATCCTTATTGAGCGTAACCTAGATTTAGATCTTAAAGACCTAATTACTAAGGCGGCTTCATTACACAAAAGTTTACCAGCAGCTGAAACCGTAACAGAACAAGTCACTGACTTTATGCTGGAGCGCTTACGAGCCTGGTATGAAGATAAAGGCGTAGCTATAGACAGCTACCTAGCCGTTCATGCTGTTAAGCCAACAAAGCCTTTAGACTTTGATAAGCGTGTTAGCGCTGTTAACGCCTTTAGATCGTTGCCTCAAGCAGCGTCATTAGCGGCTGCTAACAAGCGTGTTTCCAATATCATCGCTAAACAAGAGGGTGAAGTAACAGCGCTTAATACGGCTCTGTTAACTGAACCTGCCGAGCAAAAGCTGGCCCAAACTGTTGTCCAATTGAGCGAGCAAGTAACACCGTTATTTGCCGAAGGGAACTATCAGGATGCGCTTGAGAAACTCGCTAGTTTACAAACAGATGTAGATAGCTTTTTCGATAACGTAATGGTCATGGCCGATGATGAAGCCGTTAAAGCTAATCGTATTGCTTTACTTAGCCAGCTACGCTCTTTGTTTTTGCAGACCGCTGATATCTCGTTACTAAACGGATAGGCAGAACATTTTAGTGATAGATTAATCACTGCATCTTTTCAAAAGCCGGCTTCTATGTCGGCTTTTTTATTTCCTCAAGCCTAACCACATACATGTATGCGTTAACAATGACCCATGTTTCACGTGAAACACTCATCATCAAGAAAGAGAAATAGGCACGTTTTAAAGAGCTATAAGCACAGGAACAGATCGTTCCAAGTCAGCATTAATAATAACCCTGCACCATCACACGTAAATCATACATCCTTGGTAACATATATTAAAACCAACGTTCGTTAAGCATTAACAGCTATTTGAATAAGCGCAAGAACTAAGACAATTAACACGTCGGGCACATAATAACGCAGCCGATGGTATGAACACATACGGCTCGGGGGACACATGAAAACTCTGAATATAAACGGAAATATCGTTCAAGCCGATGTCGCCGATGACACGCCTTTACTATGGGTGTTGCGCGATGAACTAGGTCTAACAGGCACTAAATACGGTTGCGGCATAGCACAATGCGGTGCATGTACAGTCCACATGGACGGCGCACCTGTACGTTCATGCTCATTACCAATAGGCGCGCTAACCGACCAAAAAATCACTACCATCGAAGCTATTGGCGAAACACAGGTAGGGCAAGCCGTACAAAAAGCATGGCTAGAACACGAAGTTGTTCAATGCGGTTATTGCCAATCTGGCCAGATAATGTCTGCAACAGCTTTATTAGCAAACAATAGCACTCCATCAGATTCAGACATAGACATGGCTATGTCGGGAAACATTTGCCGGTGTGCAACTTACACTCGTATCCGCTCCGCTATTAAAGATGTGCAGTTCGTTGATGCGATGGAAGGAGCTTCATCATGAAAACTTCCAGTATGTCTAACGCAACACCTGATGCAGATAATGACTTAAATACGGAGCGACGCCGCTTTCTAAAAAGAAGCAGCCTATTACTAGGCGGGTTAGCTATCAGCACCTGGCTACCGCCTATGACTCGTAACAGCTTTGCATCTGAGGCTATATCAGGAGCGCAGCTTGGTGACAATTCAGCGCAAAAGGGAGGATACGGAGCGTTCGTTCGCGTAGGCACAGATGGCAAGGTCACCCTCATATCATCAAAGATAGAGATGGGTCAGGGCGTACAAACGGGCATGGCCATGATGGTCGCTGAAGAATTAGAAGTCCCGCTAAAAGATGTAAGCGTGGTAGAAGCGCCAGCCAATGCGGCTCTTTACACAGATCCTTTACTTCAATTTCAGGCAACCGGCGGCTCTACATCCACACGAGCAACCTGGGAGCCTTTGAGAAAAGCAGGCGCCACTGCACGCATGCTGCTTACACAGGCGGCCGCTAATCGGTGGAATGTCGACGCCACATTATGTACGGCAAAAGCGGGGACTATCAGCGGCCCAGAAGGGCAGACCGTAAACTACGCAGAGGTGGTAGAAGACGCCATTGAACTCCCAATACCGACTGAGGTAACGCTAAAATCCCCAGAGTCTTTTACATTAATTGGTACTCCAGCCCAACGACTCGACACACCAGCCAAGGTCAATGGTAGCGCTAAGTTCACTATCGATTTATCCGTGCCTAACATGCTAATTGCTTCGACGATCACGTGTCCTGTGCTTGGTGGTAAGGTAAAGCAGGTAGATGCCAGCAAAGCTAGGGCAATCAAGGGTGTAGAAGATATCATCACACTCCCTAATGCCGTTGCCGTAACAGCAACCAACACATGGACCTGCTTCAAAGCCATTAAAGCATTGGATATAGAATGGGATCTGGGAGATAACGCCAGCGTCAACTCAGAGGAAGAAGCAAATGCTGTACGAGAGGCCAGCCGGCAGCAAGGAGCCGTAGCAAAGACTGTTGGCGATATAGACACGGCGTTAAAAGAAGCACCGCATACATTTGAAGCATCTTACGAACAGCCTTTCCTATCACACTCGCCGTTAGAACCTATGACCTGCGTCGCCCATGTAAGACAAGACAGTTGTGATTTATGGGTAGGCACACAAGTACCAGACTTCGCTCAAAAAGCCGCTGCCAAACTAACAGGGCTGGCTCCTGACAATATCGCTGTACATAACCAGCTAATCGGTGGCGCTTTTGGAAGACGACTGGAATATGATTTTATTATTCAAGCCGTTCAAATTGCTCAGCACGTGAACTACCCAATTAAGTTAACCTGGAGTCGAGAAGAGGACATGACCCATGACCTCTACCGCCCCCATTATGTGGATCATATCCAAGCGGCACTCGACGATAATTTAGAGCCAACAGGTTGGCGTCAACACATAGCCGGAGCTTCTGTACTTGCTAGCTACGTAGGCAGCCTGCCAGAAAGCGGCGTTGATGGAGACGCAGTCGAAGTCGCGATTGACCCTATTTATGCTTTAAGTGATTTAGAAGTTCAGTACAACCGACAAGACGCCAAGTCTGTGAATATTTCTTGGTGGCGTGGCGTCGGGCCTTTGCGGAGCACCTTCGTTCAAGAATCCTTTATTGACGAGCTGGCTTATCATGCCAATGTGGACCCACTTACCTTCCGATATGATCGACTTAAAGAACACCCTCGCGCTCAAGCACTTTTAAAAGTGGTAGAAAAGGCGAGCGATTGGCATTCAGCCTTACCCGAAGGGCATGGTCGTGGAGTTGCTATCAGCCATGTATTTGGCGGCTACGTGGCAACCGTCATAGAGCTAGCGATGCAAGGGGAATTAGGCGTTAAGATCAAACGTGTTATCAGCGCCGTTGATTGCGGTATTGTCACTAACCCAACATCAGTGTCAGCGCAAATTGAAGGGGGAACGTTATTCGGAATTTCGGCCGCATTCTTTAATGAAATCCATATAGAGAATGGCGCGGTACAACAAAAGAACTACGACACATACAGACAGTTGCGAATAACAGATGCGCCATCCGTAGAAGTACACATAACCAAAAGCGCTGAGCAACCCGGCGGCGTAGGTGAAGCAGGCACATCACTAGCAGCTCCGGCTTTAGTTAACGCCCTCTATGCAGCTTCTGGCAAGCGTATTCGTCGTATTCCACTTAACCGTCACGGCTACTTTACCGTTTGAGGAGAACAGTATGACTATCATCAAAAAGCTCCTCATTGGAGCTAGCCTAACCTGTGCAGTTGCCAACGTAACACATGCGGCGACAAGCCAAGAAATGATTGATAAAGGCAAGTACCTTACCGCTGCCGCCGACTGTGTGGCTTGCCACATAACACCCGGCGGTAAGCCATATGCTGGCGGGCTGGAGTTTAAACTACCCTTTGGATCATTGTATTCGCCCAATATTACACCAGATAAAGAAACCGGCATTGGCACCTGGACTGACGAGGAGTTTGTTAGCGCACTACAAGAAGGGGTAGGAAAGGACGGAAAACACTACTACCCAGCCTTTCCGTATACATCCTACACCAAGATGTCGCGCGATGAGATATTAGCTATAAAAGCGTATTTATTTAGCTTAGAACCGGTATCACAACGCCCGCCAGAAAATGACATCAGCTTTCCGTTCAACCAGCGCTGGGGCATGATGTTTTGGAACTTCGTCTTCTTAGATGAAGAGCGCTACACACACAATCCAGAAAAAAGCGACACTTGGAACCGCGGCGCTTATTTGGTTGAAGGCCCAGGGCATTGCGGCGAGTGTCACACACCTCGCAACCTGTTCCAAGCGACTAAGGACAGTAAGGCATTTGCAGGCACAAACATACAAGGATGGAAAGCGTACAACATCAGCTCCGACCCTGAACAAGGTATTGGCGCTTGGTCCGAAGACGATCTTGTTAACTATTTCTCGCAAGGCGCAGCCCCGGGTTACGGTGTAGCAAGCGGCCCTATGGCCGACGTCGTAGAGCACAGCTTAAGCCAAATGACTCAAGAAGACCTCAACGCTATCGCGGTTTACTTAAAGGATACGCAGCCTCAAACCGAAGGCGTCAGCAAACCGCCTATCTTTATCGCTAAGGCAGCTGAGTCCAGCGACTCATTAGGCAAAAAGGTGTTTGCTGATGCATGCTCAAGTTGTCACTTGTGGACAGGCCAGGGGAGGCAAACCCCAGTGACAACATTAAGTGGACTCAAAACAGTTAATGACCCTGAAGGTACTAATCTTATTAATATCCTTTTGACCGGTAATTCGCCTATCCACTTAAGTGTAGATCATCGGATGCCAAGCTTTAAAGAAGGGTATAGTGATGAAGAGTTAGCAGCCGTTAGTTCGTTTGTGCTGAAGCATTTTGGCACCACGAATGCGAGTATCAACCAACAGCAAATCAAAGCCGCTAAAGAAGCACAATCAAAAGCGCATTAACTGAACTCTAATGCGAACAGCATCGGCAAAGCAGGGCGCTCCCCTTTGTCGATGCACCACTAAACCCGCATTAGCCCAAACTAACGATACCTGTAGACACACCTTTTCATGTCAGACATAAACAGACTTATTGATGCCATTAACCGTGCAAGAGAAAACAGTAACGAATCCATATTAGCCACGGTCGTTAAAGTTGAGGGCTCGGCCTATCGCCGCCCAGGCGCACGCATGCTTATCTCTCAGTACAACGGCACACAAGGAACTATCAGCGGTGGCTGTCTTGAGTCACATGTTGCAAAAAAAGCCTGGTGGCACACCCAATCAGCGCCTACCGTCTTGTGCTACAACACGGCGCTTGATGACGATCAAAATGAATTCTTCGAACCCGCTAATAACAACTCATCAGCCATGTACCCAAAGCAAAACGAAACCTCTCTAGAGTTCGGTTTAGGGTGTAATGGTAAGGTTTATATTTTACTAGAAAGGCTTGCCCACCATTACGACAATCCTTTAATGACGCTGTTCGACACCGTCAACCAAACTGGGCAAGGCGGGGTGTCGGCCACCATCATTGCTCACAACACGGATCCGGCAAAAGCCCATATACAAATAGGGGACCGAGCTACACTCAGCCCCAGCGGGGCAATCGACAACGGCATAGCAAACCCGCAATTAGCTCATTACGTAAGCCAGCAACTGCAATCTAGCTTAGATGCTCAGCGCTCGACCCATTACACATTTGAAATTGATTTAGAAAATGATAAAACGGCCATAGTCGATGTTTTCTTTGACTATATAGCCCCACAACAAAGGCTGGTTATTTTTGGCGCAGGGGACGATGCACTGCCTCTGGCTAACATGGCTGCACTAATCAACATGCACGTCACAGTGATAGACAGCCGTCCACAGTTTGCAACCAAACAACGGTTCAATAAAGCAGATGAGGTACTTAACATCGCTCTCGATGCACCGTTTGACTCAGCAAAATTATTGGATAACGCACACATAGTGGTAATGACTCATAGCATTACTCAAGATAAGTATTGGCTTAGTCTGGCACTTAGTTCCTCACCTGCCTACATTGGTCAGCTAGGACCAAGATACCGCACCGAAAAACTACTGGCCGAGATTAAAGAAGGTATGGCCGACGGACATCAGATCGAAAATAACCGGGACAAACTTCATTACCCGGTGGGGTTATACATCGGTGCTAATACACCTGAATCCATTGCAGTGTCGATCTGCGCTCAACTCGTCGAGTGCATGGCCAGAACAGGCGTTCGTGATCCCAAGGCTACACATGCCACAGGAGCCCATAACACTAGCAGCCAACTCACACCGGATAATTCGGAGGATGATGTAACAATTTACATTGAGGATTGAGGATTAACGCCTTCAATCATTTCTACGTTTGTTTACCCTATGCAGAAGGGATATCTTTTTGACGATCGATATCCCTAATAACACCAGGATCATCAACGGATATCTGCATCACATTAGCATCAGCCAATACCGCTTTAGCTCCATCATCACCACGTAACTCTTTTACCTTTTCCCAGTACTCTCGACCAACAATGACTGGATGGCCCGGCTGACCATTATAAATAGGGCGCACAATGACCTGTGCGCCTGAGCTTCGGTTAAGCAAGGTATGCGTGCTTTCATCAATAAAGGGCATGTCACCCAATATAACGGCTATTGATTCTACGCTTGTACTAGCGGATTCCACATCACTCTCATAACAGGTTAGACAGTAATCCTCTATGGCAGCGAATGCCTCAGCCATACTAGAACTAAGGCCCTCTAATGCATGCAAACAACGAATAACATATACATGATCAGGGAGATTAAGAGAGAACGTATTATCGTCTGGCCTGACTGCCACAAATACACGACGATACGTATTAGGAATAGATTGAATGGTAGAAGCTAATAACGACTTCCCATCACCGACAACCGCTTTACGTTTATCGGAGCCAAACCGGCGACTTTGACCTGCAGCCATAACCAGTGCGACCGAATCTTTCATCTAAGCAATCTCATTTTATTAATACGGTTATCAGTATCGTAGATTAATAAGATGACATCTAGCTGAACGTTAGCGATAAAATAAGATGTTCCACGTGGAACACCTGAATCAAACACATTAGGAACTCATGGCGCACTTAACTCATAGCTTATAAATAAGGCTCAATATTTGATACCACTCGGTCGACATATACGTCTTTTTCTCCAACAGGAGCGACATAATAAATAGCATCGATAGCCGTCTGTAAATTATGTGTTTTAGCCAGCACCCACGCCGCTAAATATTGAGAGGCCAAACAGCCGCCGGCAGTCGCTATGTTATTGTTGGCGTAAAAAGCTTGATCAAGCACATCAAAGCCTGCGTCTTGCACCCAAGGCTTAGTTGTTAAGTCGGTACATGCAGGGACCCCATCAAGCAACCCGAGCTTCCCTAACACAAGCGCACCCGAACATTGAGCACCGATCAGCTGCCTAGCAGGATCAAGGGACAGTTGTTTCATGATCTCAGCATCTTTAACAACATCTCGTGTTTGCAGGCCACTGCCTACCAATACAACATCTGCTGTAGCAACCTGATCCAATGAGACTTGCCGTTTGATCTCCACACCATTCATCGATGTAATAGATTCAGTAGGGCAAGCAATCGAGACTTTCCAATCAGGCGATTTAACACGATTGAGAATGCCCGATGCGATAAAGGAGTCGAGTTCATTAAATCCATCAAATGTAAGTATGGCAATATGCATATAACCACTCCTGAGCGACTGCTCGTTTATTAACATCTAGCAGAAGATTTTACAGATAATGCCTCATCGCAAGGTAACAAGTAACAAACCCAAAGGTTGATGGCTTACAACATGATAAGCTACTCTGCTGCCTACTGACAAAACGAGAACTAGCAGACAAAAAAAGCCTGCTTAACACAGGCATAAAGACAGAAGCCCAATGAAAACCCTTTCCATTGGAACCTTCTTAGACCACTCGACAAAAAGCTAAAGCAGATGCATAGGGAAAGCACCCACTTTAGAACAACTGGCTAGACGCGCTTCCCATCCCAAAGGTGAGAGACTTTGGACAACTCATCATCACGTAGATTCTTAGGCAAAAGCGCCTGCGGCAGATTCTGGTAACACACCGGTCGCAAGAATCGGAAAATAGCAGAGCTACCTACAGAAGTTGAACGCGAATCGGAAGTTGCAGGGAAGGGGCCACCATGGACCATCGAGTGACACACTTCTACACCCGTTGGCCAACCGTTAACCATGACACGTCCCGCTTTTTCTTCAAGCGTTGGCAATAGGAATTGTGCATGCGCCAGATCATCGTCATTCATCTGTAGCGTTGCCGTTAGCTGGCCTTCGAGTTTTAAAGCGACACTTAACACTTGCGCCATATCTTCACACTCGACTACTAAAGAGCACGACCCAAAGACCTCATCCTGCAAACGCTCATCAACAAGGAAGTCGGAAGCCGACGCAACAAATACAGCCGCCTGACACAAATTAGGCTGCTCGCCATCTTTGCCACACCCTAACAAGCGTACATTCTCGTTAGAAGATAGGGCATCGACACCGTTAACATACGCACGATGGATACCTGGAGTCAGCATTGTTTGCGCAGCAACCTCTGATAGGGTGCTTACAACTGTCGATAAGAAGCGATCTAAAGCCTCTCCGCGAAGGGCTATAATTAATCCTGGATTAGTACAAAATTGACCAGCTCCCATCGCTAAAGACCCAACAAACCCGGTTGCTAATTCTTGAGCGTTTGTTTCAAGTGCATTAGGAAGCAAGAAAACAGGGTTAATGCTGCTCATCTCTGCATAAACAGGGATAGGCTCTGGGCGAGACTGAGCCGCCACAGTTAACGCGATACCGCCACTGCGGGAGCCGGTAAAGCCAACGGCCTTAATCCGGTGATCCATAACCAAGGCTTGCCCTAACTCGCTTCCTGAGCCGTACAGCAAAGAGAAAACACCTTCCGGCAAGTTACATTTAGCCACAGCAGACTGCACGGCACGGCCGACTAGCTCAGAGGTTCCCGGATGCGCAGAATGAGCTTTAACTACTACAGGGCAACCAGCCGCCAGAGCAGAGGCCGTATCACCACCTGCCACACTAAAAGCAAGCGGGAAATTACTAGCACCAAATACAGCTACCGGCCCAAGAGCAATACTTTGCTGGCGCAAATCTGCACGAGGAAGAGGAGAGCGATCAGGCATAGCGGTCTCAACTCTGGCATCTAACCATTCGCCAGCACGAACAACCGAAGCGAACAAGCGCAACTGACCACAGGTACGTCCGCGTTCACCTTCGATACGCGCTTGTGGCAAGCCTGTTTCTTGCATACAGCGCTGCACTAAAACATCACCCAGCGCTTCTATCTCGGATGCAATAGTTTCTAAAAATACAGCGCGTTCTTCTAATGATGTGACCCTAAATACCTGCTTGGCTTTATCCGCTAGATCACATGCCCGATTAACCTCATCAATACCACCACAATGGTAAGCAGGCTCGAGCGTTTCACCCGTGGCTGGGTTAACGGCGTAGACAGGCTTGCCGTCTAGTTGAATGTCACTTTGGCCAATCAGTGAACGACCTGTAATTTCCATTTCATACTCCTAGCAAAATTAGTGAATGTGACTAAATAACTGTAATTGATCTAACCATGCTGAATAGCCCACCCAAAACCCTCAAACAGGGCTTTAGCGTGGGCAAGTTTTTGACTCAACCATCAGACACAGGGCTTTTAAGCGGCTTCTTAATGGCTAAGAAATACACAAAAATAAGCGTGAGAATGATGAAGAAAAGACTATCCAAATTAGTAAAGAAGGTAAGCGGGTTACCATTGGACAAGGCTAAAGAGCGGCGCAAGAACTCTTCCAAATTAGGCCCCAAAATAAAGCCCAGCAGCAAAGTAATAACCGGGAAGCCATCCTTACGCAGATAGTAAGCTAACACGCCCATTACCAGCGCCATTATCATTTGGAAGGTTGAGTAAGTAGCAACGTAGCTACCCACAACGGCTAAGAGCGCGATTACGCCGTAAAGCACATCTTTACGGATGGAAACAATCTTGATGAAGTAAGGCCCCAACAAGAATAGTGTTAGCGGTATAAGCACCAAAGCACTGAATACTAAAGATGCCAGCATTGGCGCGATAAGGTCAGCCTGGCCAGACATCAACTGCGGTCCTGGCTGAATGCCATTAATCACTAAAACACCCAACATAATAGCGGTGATAGGATCACCCGGAATACCGAAAGTCAGCATAGGCACAAGAGCACCACCACAAACCGCGTTGTTTGCGCTCTCAGAAGCAGCAATACCTTTAGGGTTACCCTTACCAAAGCTTTCCGGATTAGATGAGGTACGTACCGTTTCAGCGTACGCTAAAAAGCTACCCATAGAGCCGCCAGCACCAGGGAGCGTGCCAACAAAGTAACCAATCAAACTGGATTTAACGTAGCACACCACGCCAATTTCACGAATAGCAGAAAGAGGTGGGATAAAGTCTCGGCGCCTAATTGTGACCTTACTCAAGGCTTCCGCCGTCTTATTGGAATCAACAGCTAGACTGGCTTGCATCAATATTTCGCTGATCGCAAACGTACCGATAATGACCGGCATTAAATCGATGCCCGCTGTTAGGTCTGCCATGCCAAACGTGAAACGAGTAATAGGTTCCATGGCATCTAAACCAATAGTAGATAACATCAAACCAATACAGGCGGCCATCCCTGCTTTAACCATGTTGCCGCGCTGCGCAATAACAATGACAACAATAGCAAACGCTAGCAAAGAGAACTTACCGGTTGTCTTAACCAATAAAGAAGCCTCTGCCACAAAAGGCGCAATTGCAATTAACAATATGGCACCCAGTGCTCCACCGACCATCGACCCTAAAGCCGCATGGCCTAAAGCCAGCGCACCCTTACCTTGAAGTTGCATCGGATAGCCATCTAAGGCCGTCATCATAGAAGAGGGCGCACCGGGTATATTAATCGTTGTCGCCGTAATACTACCGCCGGTCATGCCGGCCATATAAATACTGGCACACGCCATTAAAGCGGTTGTGACATCTAAGCTATAAGTTAACGGAAGGAGCAAGGCTAAGGCTAAGGTTGCCGTCAGACCGGGAATTGAGGCAAAAATAGTTCCTATCAAAAAGCCTGCAACGACATACACCAGAATAAGAGGGTCCAGCAGCATCGCAAAACTGCCACCAACTAGACTAATAAATTCCATAACTTACCCCCAAAGAGCTGGTAGCCGAACACCAAACATCTGTTCGAAAACAAGATATCCAAGCGCCGCTATGATTAATGAAATTATTGTTTTTTGAATTATCTTATCGAGGGATGAGAAGATTACGATAATTGATAAAACGAACAGGAATGAAGATAGAAAATACCCCACTACCTGAAACGCCATGATGTAAATAAAGATCGACAACATGACCCACAATGGAGAGTAATTCGCCTTACCTACCGAACTGTCATCTTCCGCTAATTGGCTACTACGCTTAATAGATGCGAACTCTCGGAACACCAAAATGGCGCTAAAAGTAACGGAAAAAAGCCCAAGCAAAATAGGGAAAAAGGACGGCTCTACACGCCCATCAGACAGCGGGCTTCCCAAATTAATAGCTGTTATTAAATAGCCAAGGGAAAGAGCAAAGACCAAATACAGAAATACTAAATTTCTATTTAAAAGCATCATCATATACCCGTACACACGCCTCATCAGAACAGAGGCGTGTGCTTTTCAGTATTTATAAACCTAATTCATCCATTACTTTAAATGTATTAGTCTGCAATTCATCGATCCATGTTTGGACTTCTGAAGCACCTAACCAACTAGGTGTTACGCCAACACTGGTTACCCATGACTGAAACTCTTGCGTTTCGAACGCTTTTTTATAAGCGGCCTCTAGGGTTGCAATGGCTTCTTTAGGCGTGTTCTTAGGCGCAGCTAAGACAATAAAGCTACCCGTTTCCAGATCATGCCCAAACGTGCTGATCGGCGGAACGTCCGGGTAAGATGGGTTTTGCTCAGATGAAAGCTCGACAATACCTTTAGCGTCGCCTGATGAGATGATCCCGTTAAAGTCACCCAAGCTAGAAATAGCAGCATCTAGCTCACCCGATAACAATGCTTCAGCTTCAGCACTCGAAGAACCTGGGTATGAAATAACGTTAAAAGTTACACCCGCTTGCTGCTCTAAACGGCGAACAGCGAGGAAAGGGCCTGACCCTTTAGGAGCCACACCAACACGAATCGTATTTGGGTTCTCTTTTGCGGCGTTAATCAGCTCTTCAAAGCTATTAAAGCCTGAGTGCTTAGAAACAACCACGGCATCCGCTTCACGCGTAATACGAGCAATAGGCTCCATATTATCGAGCGAGTAACCGGGTACCATTTTGCCTCGCGGCAGCGTGATGATACTGTCGTACGTTAAGACGCCTACCGTATGCCCATCGGGACGGGCACGCATCATTTGCATCAAGCCTGTCGCGGTTACAGCACCTGCTATGTTTTCTACGTAGATTGACTTAGAAAACTCTTGCTCAGCAATATTACTAATCTTACGTGAGATCGCATCAGCGCCGCCGCCAGCAGGCCAAGGCACAACTAAGCGAATATCACGAGTAGGGAAGTCGGCCGCCATAGCTGATGTGCTAAGCACTAAAGCGCCAAGTGTTACTGTTAATGTCTTTTTTATACTTTTAGTAAACATAACTATTTCTCTTTTTATAGGATTATTAATAGGTACGCTGTGTAAACCGCCGATATAAACCCATCTAATACAACCCACGTATTATCAAGGCGGGGCTTACGTTATTAACCGTTCATGTGTTCGTTGTATTTTGCTAGCGACTCGTCATTAGGCGGGTATAAACCAATCACTTTAGCGCCGGCTTGTACTTGCTCAATAACGTAATCTTCAAACTGTTCCATCTTGATCGCTTCTTGCGAAATCTCATCCGCGATTTCAACAGGGATTACAATCACACCATCACCGTCACCCACCAATACATCTCCTGGGTAAACAGCAACACCACCGCAGCCCACAGGAAGTTGCAGATCAACACCATGATGTTTCGTTAAATTAGTAGGTGCGCTTGGTTTAGCGCAGAAGATAGGCAGATCCATTTCTGAGGCATGCTCAAAATCTCGGATACCGGCGTCTGAAACAAAGCCTGCACATTCGCGATATTCAAGACGAGACAACAAAATACTACCGGCGCTTGCTGCCGAGGCATCTTGTCTGCAATCTGAAACCAAAATCATACCTGCAGGTACGGACTCAACCGCTAAGCGCTGAGGGTGCTCAGGGTCTTTAAAAGCACTCACTGTATCAAGATCTTCGCGTGCCGGAATGTAGCGCAACGTAAAGGCCTGACCAACCATCTTAACTTTTTTCTGATTAACGCGGCTAACCCCTTGGATAAAGGTATTGCGCAAGCCTCGTTTGAATAAAGCAGTATGCAACGTCGCTGTTGAAACGTTACGTAACCGCTCCAAGACCGACTCATCGATCTTTACAAAGCTACTAGCCTCACTCATGTGTTCCCCTCCGTTTGATTAAAACATGAGGGTGACAATACACCTCGGAAAATGACAAATCAAACTAATATTTACAACTTTTTACTGATTATTATTAAAAAGGAGACACTTTTAGACTTTATTTTCACTTTAAACTGCTGTTTTCTTAACAATTATGGATTAAAAAATGTAATATTAAGCAAATTAGTAAGACAACTTCAGAAACTGAAGCAAGAATAGTAAACTTAGGTAATAGGCCACGACATACCTATTATCGTGCTCACATAAGGCCATGGTACACACTTATGAGTAAGGGAAACGCTCACATTAGCAACTCACACCAATCCTTAGGGGCAATCGTTTATGAGCAAATACTCGCTTCCATAATCGACGGCACCTACGCGCTTAATACAAAGCTGCCCGCAGAGACGCAGTTATGTAAAGAACTCAATGTATCGCGTCCCGTATTGCGTGAAGCACTAGCTCGCCTAAGAGAAGATGAGCTAATCGCCTCACGCCGTGGGTCAGGCAGCTATGTCATTAAGCAACCCGACAACGTCGTATTACAATTTTCGCCGTTATCAAGCATTGCGGATATCCAGCGTTGCTTTGAGTTTCGCGCTACGATGGAAGCCGAAGCAGCCGCGCTCGCTGCCAAGCGCAAGACACCCGCACAGCTTGATGTCATTATCAGCGCTTATGAAAAAATGAACGAAGCAAATGTATCGAGCAAGCTAGCAACTGATGAGGATTTTGCTTTCCACCTTGCCATCACCAATGCCGCAAACAACCACTTTTACAGTACCGTATTGCAGTCTTTAGAAAAGAGCATTACCGATGGCATCAACATCACGCGCAACCTATCATTACGGCACTCAAGCGAGCGCTTAAAGCTGGTACAAGCCGAACACCACGCTATCATTGTCGCCATTAAAGAAGGGGACTCAGACGCCGCCCGAGAAGCCATGCGAGATCATATTAACAACGCACGTAACCGTATGTTTGATGGCCCGCCTAGCTGACCATTCCCGTAACACGGTAATGTAAACGCGTTATGGCATACGCATTAAAGACCCCGACAATCACATAGGTAACAACCATGGCCAAAGCCGGTGCTCGACACATCTTAGTAAAAACAAAAGAAGAAGCCGAAAAGCTCAAGCAGCAACTGGCTAAAGGTGCCGACTTTGCCACGCTAGCGAAGAAACATTCCCTCTGCAATTCAGCCAAACGGGGAGGAGACCTAGGCGAGTTCGGCCCCGGGACTATGGTGAAACCAATAGACAACGTTGTCTTCAAAAAAGCACTACTCACCGTACATGGCCCAGTAAAAACTAAGTTTGGCTTTCACCTAGTTGAAACTATTTACCGGCATTAACAGCACAAGAAAAATGATGCCGTTTAACCTCAACACCATTCATCGATGTACAGATTCAATAGGGTAGGCAATAGACACTTTCCAATCAGAAGATCTAACACGATTGAGAATGCCCGGTGCGATAAAGGAGTCGAGTTCATTAAACCAATCAATTAGGCCGTAATTGTTATGATATAACATATTATTTATAATGGCAGCTCTTCGAGCTCATTCATACAAAGGTACAGACATGAATACCAGCAACACGCTTGTCGTGGCCATCGCGGCTGCTTCGGTTTTAGCTTCAGCACACACCTATGCTGAAGCAAGCAGCCTTCGCGAGGCAATCCAACAAGGTACGGTCAGCGGCGCATTTCAGGGTTATTACTTTGCCCGAGATAAAGCTTCAGGTAAGGACAATGAGATCGCAACGCTAGGCTTTGATCTAAGCTACCAAACCGCTACTTTGAATGGCTTTGGTTTCAAGAGCACGTTCCAGTACACAACATCACCTTGGGCAAATAACGAAGCGAAAAGCGCGCGCCGTAGCAACATGTATGGCTCAGGTGCTCAGCTCTCTGAGGCTTATTTATCATATGGCGTTAACAACACCCAAGCACAATTAGGCCGCATGTATTTCTGGTCGCCATTACTCGGTGGGAGTGGCTCGCGCGTGACAAAAGAGGCCTTCCAGGGTGTAACTCTAGTCAATAAAGACCTCTCGAACACCACGCTAACCTTTGCATACATGGACAAATTCCAGTCACGCACCGATGGTAACGGGGATATTGGCAAATTTACCGAGACGTTTAAAACCGCCGGCGCACCTTGGGCGTTCGAGTTGGACGATGGCGCTTACACGCTTGCTATCAAAAACACGTCGTTCGATAACTTAACCCTGACCGCCGCTTACGTTAACGCGCTGGATGCGTTCGAAACGGCCTATTTCGAATCCGCTTACAGCATCGGTCATTTTGGCGTAGCCGCACAGTATTACACCAGCCAACAAGATAGCGAACAACGCAGTGATCTATTTGGTATCAAGGGTGATGCCACCTTTGGCCCATTGAACCTTACACTGGCGTACACAACTACAGATGACGATGCCGATGTCATTCCGGGTGTGGGTAACGGTGCAGACTTGGCCTACACATGGTCTGAGGTCTTTGCTTACCAATACCAAGCAGGCCAAGACTCTACAAAACTGGCCGCTAAATATAAGATAGACTCCAACGCCTACGTGGGCGCAAGCTACTTACAAGAAGATGGCAAAGGTTATGATCGGGCCTATACAGCCTTAACTGGCGGCTATCAATTCAGCGATGCTTTTGGCGTGACAGCTGCGTTTGAAATGGGCAGCAAAGATGCAGAAGACGATGAGCTGAGGGTGCGAGCGAACTATACGTTTTAACGAGACACAGGCCTATCATAATCCCTGCGCTTAGTGGGAGCATGGTAGGTAGCCCTATACCCGGCGCGTTGAAACCGTCGGGTTATAAAGCAAACCTGCAAACGGCATCAGCCAATGCCGCGAAGAAACATTCCCTCTGTAATTCAAACCTTCTTTGCTACAAGTATAAGTTGAGGCCTGAGGCGTTAAGAGATTCAAAATTCTCAATAAAAAAGCAGCCTTCCGGCTGCTTTTTTAAGTCACTACTATCGATTCTCAAATTGAGTGAAATGGTAAAGCCATCAGCCGTAGGCCATTTCAATTTAAATGAGAATCCTAGTTCCTCTCAACTTCTCATATGAAGTGAAATCAATCGAGAGAATTCTCATTATAGATGAAACCATTACTACCTCCTTAGCTGATAGGCATCTATCAAACCGATAGCAATTCATCTAGGAATTATCATTTCTGATGCTTAGCGATTTAGATGACACAAACCGCCATGCGATGAATTATTTCTTTCTATCAATCACATAGATCGACAAAACAATTAGATATACGACCCCAACAGATACAAGATTTGTAAGTAACGTCATCTGATCTAAAACCAGGCTTAGCCTCATATCAGCAAAAGTTTCTGGGACGTAGCCAGATAGTTCCTTAGGTATGTATGAAGCAATTGCATTCGACTTAGGAACATCCCAGATCGGAAACCTTCCTATATCTATCTCAATTACATTCGGAATTCGAAGCTTATAGGGAGGGTAGAGTGCAGCAAATAGAGCCGCTACTACTGCTACACTTGATACGAAGTGAAAGAATGTTGTTAGAATCTTATTGATAGCCCAAAGAACAAATATAAGGCTACACGCAAGTCTCAATAATAGGATCAAATCTTCCATATAATCATCCATTCAAAGTCCATTTACTTTGCAGATATCTACACCACAGGCCTCGATAAAAGAGGTGAGACCTGCTCTCTACTATTCAACCACGACAAAGTCGTAGCACAACGAAATCCAACAGCAGTTTGTATATAGGGCAAAATACTAGCTAAAGTCGGTTGGTTAAATATTGGTTCATGATGCGCTATTCGATTTCTGAGCTTTCGAATCGTCCGGCATTGAGTATTTAACTGCGACCTTAGTGCCGTGGCTGCAATAGCCGAGCTACCTCCAGCATTAGGAAAAACTGAGTGGATATAAGGCTTCCAGATTCGACCATCATGCCTTCTTGTCAGCATGCTTTCGAACCAATAAAGCTTTAGCTCTGGGAGCACCTTACCAAGCCCTTGGTAGGGTGTTACCAGCGATAACAGGTCAGACCTTTCTTTACGAGGTAGAGAGTTTTGAAACACTGTATTTGTTGGCCAATCAGGACCATATCGCTGAGATATGGCTTCAGATATAGTATTTCTTAGAACTACTTCATAAATGTGCAAAGGAAATAACAGCTGCCCCGATAGCTCTGCATTCCACTCATACAGGTTCAAAGCAGTACTAGGACAGTCTGAGCCTTTTGACGTGATAACTGCATTTCTATAAGTCGAAAACCGACCAGGAGAAAGTACTTGTTCAATTGCAGTATGTGGCATCAGATCCCTCAGAAGTCCCAATTAGTTTTGACAGAATACTATCGAGCGCTTAGTATTGCATTGTGAGCTTTGGATATCCCTGCTTCGGCAGCCCACCAAAGACGTAAGAATTGAGAAAGCCCGTATTTTTACGGGCTTTTTTCATTTCTACCCTAATGCATTTACCAAATATAATAAAAACAAACAGTTAAGTAAAAACTTCAACTGAGCATCCCACTCCCTAAACCATATAGTCCCAATCCCCCATAGCCCCCACCAAAGCCGAAATATCTTTCACATTTGTCAGGTCATACCTATAGAAGATACGATTCATATAGCGTTTCTCTTTGGGTAGATCATGGTCAATGGCCTTAACCTTATGCGCTTCAAAAAGCGGTCTCATTTCATGAAGCTTTAAGTCTGATTGCCGAGAGAGCTTAGTGAACAGAACATATCGTTCTTTGAACTCATCTACAGACTTGGCTGGGATATAACGGTGCTCTTTGGTTCCACGCTTAAATGACTGTAGTATGCCTCGATTAACTAACTGCTTGATTAACTCAGCAGAAACACACATCGATTTAGCAAGCAGGGAAGTCGTGTAGAGGCCTGAGCGATCATCATTGACTTTCGGCTGTACCAGGACATTAAATTCTACTCAGAGACGAATAGGCTCCTAAGGCCTATCAAGCCAGACTTTCTCTTAAACTTGATCACCTCAGATTCTATTGCCTCAAGTAGCGCCACAATAGGCTGATCAATCCTATTTCCTACCTTTCTCTATGCTTCAGGAAAGGGAATATATTCACTGATAATTGTTTGGTAAAGCGATCTAATAGACTGTGTAAGTGCTCTCTATTAATTGCCCAAGAAGAACCTGATTCTTTGGATGGGGGCTGGCCTTCCAAGTAACGGCTATCAACTAACTGATAGAACTGCTTCTTAGTCACTCACAATATACTGGCGGCAGTGACTCCGTTGACCTCATCGCAGGCTTTAATGAGATATTTATACACGTCCGCGATGTACAGGAACGTAAGCGTCCGAACTGAATTTTCAAAGTACTTCCTTTCAGAGCGAATAAAGGCAAGATTAGCAGCTCGTTCCAGTTCTGATTTCGCAAGATCGTAACGTTTGCTGACTGCATGGAGTACTTACCAGTTATAGCTCTCTACAGTGCTTGCTTGATAATGATCCCATTCCTTTCCTCAGTTCTTGCATAAATGCATAGCCTTCAAGAGGTAAGTCATCATGGATATGTACTGCCTTGATGGACTGATCAGCATAATTCCAAAGCTCGTCTTCTCGACATCATTCAGTCTCATAGCCTTAGCAATAACACTGATCATCTTAGATGATGGCGGGCTTCCGCTTTCATCCCACTGATGTAACTAGCATTAACACCCAACGCTTCAGCAAGATCTTTCTGCTTCATCCGGTGCTGAAGCCGAAGTGATGCCAGGTACATTCCAAATGGGTTCATATTTTACAATTAGTTACGGGATATCGGAATATCGGAATATCGGAATATCGGAATATCGGAATATCGGAATATCGGAATATCGGAATATCGGAATATCGGAATATTTTAACAATTCTGTTGATAGTACATATTACGAACTAATCTGGCAGAGTCGTATCATGGCTATATGCGTGGAAGGACGTTTCCTAGTAGACTCTTGAACATACGACTTGGAAGCAACAATACTAGGGTCTGAAGGTAAGGATAGGGATGGAACAAGTTGATATCGGCATTATGTTACCAGGTGCAGAACTTTTTAATGATCAGAATGTAAACCCAACATGGAAAGGTCATGTAAAAACACACGAGCAGATAGTTGTGGCGTTTATTAAGCAACTGCCTCCCCAGAAGCTATACATTGAGTGTGTATGTGCAGTTTTAGGAAGATACCTAGGCCTACCAATTCCTAAACCGTTAGTAGTTAAACTAACAAATGACTCTTTTTCAGATATCCCCGAAGGTAGTTACGCGCTCGCATTCGGCTCCGAGGATGCAAGCTACCCTAGTTTTAGACGACATGCGCAGTCCGAAGAGGCTATGCTAAAGTTGGCAGAATTTGCAAAAACCCTAGATGTGGGTCTTTTTGATGAGTGGATTGCAAATTGGGATAGAAATATTGGAAATATTCTCTATGACGGTGGAAATGAATTCTCATTCATTGATCATGAGAATGCTATTAGTGAAGAGATTGATTTTAAAGAAGAAGCTCATGCGAATCAGATTGTAGATGCCATTTATTCTTTGAAGAGCGAATTTGAGAAATATAAAATAAATAGGCAAGTCCAGACTTCTCTTCTTCCCCAATACCAAGAACTACCTTTTTCCATTCTCTCTGAGAAAACTTATGCAGGATCATATTTAAGTGATGAAAAAGTCCTGCGAGTCATCAATTTTTTGGAGAGCAGAGCAAGTTTGCTACATGAGTTATTTTCAAAAAGATTAAAACTGCAACAGCAAGAGATGGCCATATGAATAAGTTAGAGTCTCTTTTCCCCGCGCAGCCCAATTACCGTGGGTCATGGCAGACAATTTACCTCGAACCAATAATCGGTTCAGGTGAAAAAATTGCAATCGCTGTGACGGCAATTGGTAAAGATAAAAAATATCAAGTAATTCAAGCCATCAGACCCGAATTACTTGATTGCCTTTATGGCTCTCAAGCAGAAAAAATGCAGACTATGGTCGATTGGATTGTAAATTCAGCAAACAACGAGATAAAAGCTAACAGCACTCTGAGTAAATGGTCACCTCCATTCGATGGTGTAACACTAGGTAAGAAAAAAATTGCAGCTGACGAAAATATAGAAGGTATCCTTAGGCAAGCCATTCGCATATCAGCTAGCCTTAGTACTTTAGCGTTAGATGCAGAGCGAGAGGAAGACGAAGAGCAACCTAGGAAGTATAGTGAACACTGGACTCGAAGCATCGCTGATGAAATGAGACTGATAAGTCCTCATTTTGCTTCTCACTTCAATAAGAAAATAAAAGTTAGTGATACTGATATACTCACTTCCTACGGCTTTCTAACTGAAAAGTACGTTTCTAATTTCGGATTGCTTGTACCCTCAAGGCTTTCAGCTTCATTAAACTCCATGAAAGCAAAGCTATTTGATTTAGAATCATTAAAAAAATCACAGCTATTAGTGAAACCAGACAAATATGAAATGATTATTGGAATGCCATCTATTGATGATCCAACGTTATCGAACAAAGCTGTAGACCGTCTTCAAGACACAGTAAAAATGGTTTCAGAGCTAGCTCACTCGGAAGATATTTCTTTAATTCAGACTAAAAACGCTAAGCAGGCCGCTGAGCACTTAATGCAGTCAGCGGCTTAATTAAATAAATTCTCAATAAAAAAGCAGCCTTCCGGCTGCTTTTATAAGTCACTACATTTAACTAAACATCCACATTCGCTGCCGCTAGTGCGTTGCTTTCGATAAATGCGCGGCGTGGTTCAACTTCGTCACCCATGAGGGTGTTGAATAGCTGATCCGCTGTGATCGCGTCTTCGATGGTGACTTGCAGCATACGACGAGCGTCTGGATCCATGGTGGTTTCCCATAGCTGGTCGGGGTTCATCTCGCCCAATCCTTTGTATCGCTGGATCGAGTTGCCGCGTTTAGACTGCTCTAGTAGCCATGTAATCGCGTCTTTGAAGTTGCCAACCGCGCTGGTACGTTCACCACGCTTCACGTAAGCGCCTTCTTCTAACAGGCCTTCTAGCGCATTGGCCATATCAGCAATGGCTTTGTACTCGCGAGACGAGAAGAAGTCATTACGGAAGGTGTAGGTGGTATCTACGCCGTGGTTTACATAGATCAAGCGCGGTAGGTAAACGCTATGCTCTTTGTCTTCTACCACGTCAAAAGACCAACGCTCACTCGCCGATGTTTTAAGATCTAACGCCGCCAGCAATGTTCCTGTCCACCCTTGTACTACGTCACGCTGCTTTAACGATTCGGGCGTGAGCACAGGCATGTAGATCATTTGCGTCATCGCTTGAGCCGAGTAAAGCTTACTCAAACGATCAATCACGCGCTCTACATGACGATACTGGTTAATAAGCTGCTCAAGGGCTGCACCCGAAACAGCAGGCGCATCTTCATTAACATGGAAGCTTGCGCCGTCTAATGCACCTTGAAGCAGGTGATTTTCGAGGGCTTCATCATCTTTAAGGTACTGTTCTTGCTTACCTTTTTTGATCTTGTACAGTGGCGGCTGCGCAATATACACATGGCCACGTTCGATCAACTCGCCCATTTGACGGAAGAAGAAGGTCAGCAGCAGGGTACGAATGTGTGATCCATCTACGTCCGCATCGGTCATGATGATAATACGGTGGTAACGCAGTTTATCCGGATTAAACTCTTCGCGGCCGATACCACAACCCAGTGCGGTGATCAGGGTGCCGACTTCAGCGGAGGTCAGCATCTTATCGAAACGTGCTTTCTCCACGTTAAGGATTTTACCTTTAAGAGGCAAAATCGCTTGGGTACGACGGTCACGGCCTTGTTTAGCCGATCCACCCGCCGAATCACCCTCCACTAGGTAGATTTCGGAAAGCGCAGGGTCTTTCTCTTGGCAATCAGCCAGTTTACCTGGTAGGCCAGCGATATCGAGGGCGCCTTTACGACGTGTCATTTCACGGGCTTTACGCGCCGCTTCACGCGCTCGGGCGGCATCGATCATTTTATTAACAACAGCTTTGGCTTCTTGTGGATTCTCTTGCAAGAAGTCAGCAAAGGCTTGCGAGAAGGTTTGCTCAACCGCTGTTTTAACTTCTGATGAGACTAGCTTGTCTTTCGTCTGCGATGAGAACTTAGGGTCTGGCACTTTAACCGAAATAATCGCACACAGGCCTTCACGGCTGTCGTCACCCGAAGTCGCGACTTTGCTGCCTTTGTTGAGGCTTTCAGATTCGATGTAGTTGTTTAACGTTCGCGTTAGCGCTGCACGAAAACCCGATAAGTGAGTACCACCATCGCGTTGTGGAATATTGTTGGTAAAGCAGTGGATGCCTTCTTGGTACGAATCATTCCACTGTAAAGAGACTTCCACACCAACACCGTTCTCATGCATAGCAGAGCAATGGAAGATTTTATTCACGGTTGTTTTATTCTTGTTTAAGAACTCAACAAACGCGCTTAGGCCGCCTTCGTATTCGAATATTTCTTGGCGAGCTGTGCGTTCATCCGTTAATACAATACGGACACCCGAGTTAAGGAACGACAACTCACGCAGGCGCTTAGCTAGTAGCTCAAATTGGAATTCACGTACGTTGGTGAAGGTCGCTTCTGAAGCTTTAAAACGAATCTCAGTACCCGACTGGTCGGTTTCACCGACGATTGCCAAGGGCGCTTCAGGTACACCGTGGATATAATTTTGTACATGAACTTTGCCGTGGCGACGAATCGTCATAGTTAGCTCAGACGATAGGGCGTTTACAACGGAAATACCGACACCGTGCAAACCACCGGACACTTTATAGCTGTTATCGTCAAACTTACCACCGGCGTGTAATACCGTCATGATAACTTCGGCAGCGGATACGCCTTCTTCTTCATGGATGTCGGTTGGAATACCACGGCCATTATCGGCAACTGAGACACTTTCATCGGGATGGATAGTGACGCTTATCTCGCTACAGTGGCCAGCCAGCGCCTCATCGATCGAGTTATCAACAATCTCAAATACCATGTGGTGCAGACCTGTTCCGTCGTCTGTATCACCAATATACATTCCTGGGCGCTTACGAACAGCGTCCAGGCCTTTTAGGACCTTAATACTACTCGAATCGTAATTATTCTCTTCGCCACTCATGGCTGTCTCCTGACTCAGTGTGTCTACACCAACTGGCCGCTGTCTAAATGAAAGCAGGCCACCTCTGTTTCCGGCTGCCAAAATCCTAGCAAACTGGCCGGATCAACACAGGTGATGAAACATTGATTATGTGTTTGTTCTAAAAACTCGCAAAACAAGCGACAGTGCTGTTCGTCGAGCTCTGACGGCAGATCATCAATTAAATAGATGCAAGGGCGCTGGCTCATGCGGTGAAATACAGCACCTTGCGCTAATTTAAGCGCACTCACCACCAACTTTTTTTGCCCGCGCGAGAGTCGCTCTGCCGCACTCACGCCATCTACTTTTACTTTAAGATCAGCTCGCTGCGGACCTGCACTGGTAAACCCTTGTTTAAGGTCCCGTTGCAGGTTGTCGTTTAGCAGCGTATCTAACGGTATTTTTTGATCCCAACCGGGAGCGAACGACAAGCGTATATCAAGGTCGGAATTTAGGCGGTGCAAAATCGCATCAAAATCCGGTATTAACTCTTCAATATAAGCCTTTCGAAGCGCGGTAAGCTGATCAGCGTACTGAACCAGCTCTTTATCCCAGAGCTCACGTAAAGTGGGATCAATTTTACCACACTTCAGCAAAGAATTACGCTGTTGTAACACACGCTTAAAGCTTCGCCAGATCATGATAAATGTTTGATCTGCATGGAAAGCGCCCCAGTCTATAAATTGTCGACGAATAGCAGGACTACCTTCTAATAATTCGAACGTATCAGTGTTAATAACTTGCAAAGGTAACAAGCTTGCAAGCTCCGACAGCTCAAGCGTTGCACCACTATAACGAATGCGGACATCGCCATCGAGGTTGCGGCTAATCCCCAAAGGATGCGACTTACCGGCGCTGTAACTGTCGACTTCGGAATACACTAAAGACTCACGCTCAGCCGAGGTGACAAGATAACGAAACTGATTAGTCCGAAAAGAACGTGTTAACCCAAGAAAATGGATCGCTTCAAGCAGCGAGGTTTTACCGCTACCGTTAGCGCCGTGGATAATATTGATCCGCTTTGCTGGCGTAAAGGCGACCTCAGAGAGATTACGTATTTTTTTAATAGACAGGGATGTTATCGACATAAGAGTCCATGTGGCGTGTTACGACGCCACATGGCAGGCTCACAGTGTTGCAATTACATGCGCATCGGCATTATGACATATACGCTTGAGTCTTCATCAAACCCTTGAATCAGCGCACTGCTGTTAGAGTCAGATAAGGTAAAGCGAACTACATCCGTATTCAAAATCGAGAGCACATCTAACAAGTAATTAACGTTAAAGCCGATCTCGAGCGCTTCACCTTGGTAGTCGATAGCGATAGTTTCCTCGGCTTCTTCCTGCTCGGGGTTGTTCGCCATGACCTGCAAGAAGCCACTGGTTAACGAGAGTCGCACGCCTCGGTATTTCTCGTTAGACAAAATCGCGATACGGCTAAAGACTTTGCGCAACTCCTGACGGTCACCCAATACATCTTTGTCGCCATTACGTGGAATAACGCGCTGATAATCAGGGAACTTGCCATCAACTAGCTTGGAGGTGAACGTAAAATCACCCACGTGCGCACGAATATGATTAGCACCGATCACCAGTTGTAAAGGCTCATCGCCGTGCTGAAGTAGTCGAGCCAGCTCTAATATACCTTTACGTGGCACGATGATTTGGTGATCGCCTGTTTGGTCTGTCTCTACCGATGCAACGCTGGTTGCCAAACGGTGGCCGTCGGTAGCCACTGTGCGCAATGAGTTCTCGGTCACTTCTAGCAGCATGCCGTTTAGGTAGTAACGGACATCTTGCTGAGCCATTGAGAAGCCAGTTTGCTCGATCAGATAACGCAGCTGACCTTGCGATAAGGTTAAGCCAAATGTTTGCGGGCTATCTTCTACGTTAGGGAACTCAGCCGCCGGCAAAGTAGACAGTGAGAAGCGGCTACGGCCGGACTTGATCACCATTTTTTGGCCGCTTAATTCAAGCTCGATACGTGAATCGTCCGGTAAGGACTTACAGATATCCATTAGCTTACGCGCTGGCACAGTCACAGAACCTGCATCAGCGGGCTCTTCTAGCATAACGCGGCCAACCAACTCAACTTCGAGATCGGTTCCGGTCATGGATAACTGATCGCCTTCGGCTACCAATAAAATATTGGACAGTACCGGAAGGGTCTGGCGACGCTCAACCACCCCAGCCACCAACTGCAAGGGCTTGATTAATGCTTCACGCGATATGACGAATCTCATGGCTACCTACCTTAGTTCGATCCGCTGCTACGATGTCAGGTGACGCAGCAGGTTTTGATAATCTTCTCTGATATCCGCATCTGTTTCACGTAGTTGCTTAATCTTACGACAGGCATGCAGCACTGTTGTATGATCGCGCCCACCAAAGGCATCCCCAATCTCCGGCAAACTGTGGTTCGTCAGTTCTTTAGCGATACTCATCGCTACCTGACGCGGCCGGGCTACAGATCGACTACGACGCTTAGAAAGCAGGTCGGATATCTTAATCTTATAATACTCGGCGACCACACGCTGAATATTATCAATACTAACTTGTTTATCCTGTAATGCTAGTAAGTCCTTAAGGGACTCTTTAATAAAGGGTGTTGTAATAGCACTACCGGTAAAATGTGCGTTAGCAATAACGCGCTTAAGTGCGCCTTCAAGCTCACGAACATTGGAACGTATTTTTTGCGCCAAGAAAAAGGCCGCATCATCAGGTAATGAGATGCGTGCCTCTTCGGCTTTTTTCATAACAATTGCGACTCGGGTTTCTAGCTCTGGCGGCTCGATAGCTACGGTTAAGCCCCAACCGAATCGCGATTTTAGTCGCTCTTCAACACCATGAATCTCTTTTGGATAACGGTCGCTGGTTAAAATCATCTGCTGACCGCCTTCCAACAAGGCGTTAAAAGTGTGGAAAAACTCTTCTTGTGAGCGCTCTTTACCTGCAAAAAACTGAATATCATCAATTAACAGCGCATCAACCGACCGGTAAAAACGCTTAAAATCATTAATGGCATTAAGCTGTAACGCTTTTACCATGTCAGCAACAAAACGCTCTGAGTGTAAATATACGATGCGCGCGTTGGGGTTCTGACGCAGCATTTCCAAACCAACGGCATGCATCAAGTGAGTTTTACCAAGACCCACACCACCGTATATAAAGAGTGGGTTATAAGCGCCGCCTGGGTTATCAGCTACTTGTTGCGCAGCAGCCAAAGCTAGCTGGTTAGATTTACCTTGTACAAATGAATCAAACGAGAAGGAATCATTCAGGTTTGATTGATGGCGCAAACCACCTTCAACTTCAATAATCTTACGCTCGGGCTCAACCACACCTACATCTAGCTCTAATTGCGGCTGAGGCTGACTTTGCGTATGTAAGTAAGTATTCGCTTCGGCTGGGGCGCTTTCAGAATAGCGAGGAGCCGTAGCAGCTGGTGGAGGATCCATGTAAGAAGGCGCAGGCTGATGGCTCTCTTGTGGCGCACTGGGTGTGGGAGCAGCCGGGCGAGGGCGCGGTGGAGCCGCAGGCATACGACGCGACATCAAATGAGCGGGGCCTGCCGTACTCACTTCAACGCGAACATCAGCGCTAATATCACCAGATACGTCACAAATAACTTGGCGGATGCGCGATAGAAACTTGTCATTGACCCAATCGCGAACAAAACGGTTAGGCGCAACCAATACCAAGACCGAGCTCTGGCTTTCTTCGGCGCGCAAAGGCCTGACCCACGTATTGTACTGTTGGGCAGGAAACTCATTTTGTAAACTGGGTAAGCAGCGTTCCCACAACTCTGCTGACATAGCTTCTCCGCTAAATTAAGTAATACCGCTTTTTAAAGCACACACGCTAGCCCGATAAACGTCTTTGCAAGTCATCTAACATTAGTCAAACATGCGTATAACCTTAAAACATTCGCATTCTAACGCGCCGCACACCAGTTATCCACAACAAGATGAATAAAGTTGGCACTTATTTGTGAATAATTGTAAAACTCGCTCAACAAAAGCCAAAAAGTTTAAAAAACATACAAATATGGCGTTATAAACATAATTAATACAGTTTAAACACACCCTTACCAACAGACCAACTAATTGTTTTATAAAGATAAATAGAATTCAATTCACAGATTTAGCATTAATAGAGTTTTTTTACCTTTTTACCCTCTGTTTAAAAAAGTACATATATAAGTGCTGAAAAAATCTTTCTATTTATGGCATTTACCACCAAATAAGGTTTGATATAACCGTACGGATTCACTACAATCTCGTGCCTTAAAATTTGCTCTGTAGGGCTTCAGCCAGCCAATATTCGAGCACAAACGAACATTAAGTAGGACTGACTGATGAAAAGAACTTTTCAACCAAGCGTTTTAAAACGCGCACGTAACCACGGCTTCCGCGCTCGCATGGCAACTAAAAGCGGCCGCGCTATTATCAACCGTCGTCGTGCTAAAGGCCGCAAGCGTCTGTCTGCCTAATCGGTAGCAGTCGCTGGTCTGGTTATCGTTGAATGACCAAACACGAATATCCCCGGCAGTTACGTTTGCTAACTGCCGGGGATTTCAAATACGTCTTCGATGATGCCTCCGTTAAGGCGCACGACCAGCGTGTTTTAATTCTCGCCCGTCCCAACGGACTCGATCATCCACGCATCGGGTTTGTCATTTCTAAAAAAAATATACGTAGAGCAGTGAAACGTAACCTCGTTCGACGTATTATTCGCGAGTCTTTTCGCCTGAATCAACATAAATTGCCTGCTTTAGACATGGTAGTACTGGCGCGTCCCGGTTTAGGGGATCTCAGTACAGAAGATATTCATGCCTTATCTATGAAAAGCTGGAATAAGTTAATTCAGAAAGCCAATAACGCACACAACAAGCAAGTGAAACGGTCTTAATCCCATGGATGTAAAGCGAGTCATACTGATTGCCGCTCTGTCATTAATCTCTTACATGCTAATTTTGCAGTGGAATGAAGATTACGGACAGAAACCAACAGCCGAAGCACCGGTAGCCTCTGTTTCTGCCTATGGTAGTAAAACAGCCACTGGTGACCTCCCTGCAACAGGCACTGCTCAAGCTACGGCAGATATTCCTGCGACTAGCGATAGCGCAGAACAGCCAGCCGCCGCTCAAACCAGCAGCGCACAAATCATTACGGTTACCACACCGGTTCAAGATGTCTTAATTGACACTAAAGGTGGTGACATTATTCAACTCGCGCTTCCAGAGCAAAAAGCGAGCCTTAATAGTGATCAACCTTTCCTACTTCTTGAACAAACGCCTAACCGCACGTACGTTTCTCAAAGCGGTTTAGTGGGTCGTGATGGTCCTGATGCTAATAAAGATGGTCGCCCTGTATATACGGCCGATCAAACCAGCTACACCCAGGAAGGTGATCAAACTCTTTTTGTTGATCTAAAATACACAACGCCTGAAGGTGTGCAGATCACTAAGCGTTTCACTTTCACCGAAGGTGCGCACAATATTGGAGTTGAATATTTAATCAACAACCAATCCAACGCTGAGTTTAAAGCCAACCTATTCGGTCAAATTAAGCGTGATAACAGCGAAGATCCAAACGGATCACCTGATATGGGCATGCAGTCATATTTAGGCCCAGTGTTTTCTACAACAGAAAATAGCTATCAGAAGTATTCATTTAGTGACATCGACGATGATGGCAACTTTAAGCAAACATCGGAAGATGGCTGGGTTGCGATGGTTCAACACTATTTTGTGACGTCATGGATACCAGCACCAGGTGCCGAGTACACGTACAGCACACGCAAAATCAACAACAACTATATTGCTGGCTTTATTTCACCTGAGCTAACTGTTGCTCCAGGTTCAGAAGCAAGCGTAGGCGCGCATTTTTATGCTGGCCCTAAAAACGTTGATGAAATGGAAGCAGCGGCACCCAAACTCGATAAAACCATCGATTTTGGCGTATTGTGGTGGATTGCTTCTCCGCTCTACATGCTACTTAAAGCATTGCACGGCTTCTTGGGTAACTGGGGCTTAGCGATTATCGGTATTACGCTGATTGTTAAAGCTGTTCTATTCCCATTAAACGCAAAAGCGTTTAAGTCCATGGCTAAAATGCGTAAATTTGCTCCTGAAATGAAGCGCATGAAAGAGATGTATGGTGACGATCGCCAGAAGATGTCTCAAGCTATGATGCAACTTTACAAGAAAGAGAAGATCAATCCATTGGGCGGATGTTTGCCAATGGTTGCACAAATGCCGATCTTCATTGCTTTGTATTGGGTACTGGCTGAATCCGTTGAGCTTCGCCATGCAGAGTTCTTATACCTAGCTGACTTATCAGCGAAAGACCCATACTTCATCCTGCCAATTATCATGGGTGCAAGTATGTTTATTCAGCAAACACTTAACCCTGCACCACCTGATCCAATGCAGGCCAAAGTGATGAAAATGCTGCCAATCCTGTTTACTTTCTTCTTCCTGTGGTTCCCTGCAGGTCTGACACTGTACTGGGTTGTGAACAACATCCTGTCGATTGCACAGCAATATGTAATCAACAAACAAATAGAAGCGGGCGACAGCAAAGCCTCCTAGGCATACGCTCAGCGACTACAGGCTCCTTCGGGAGCCTTTTTTATGAGTAAAAAATCGCTATTATACGGTGAGTTGAACAACCTCATGTACACCAGCACCGCGACTCAATAACCCAACACCCGGAGCATTTGATGACAAGCTACACACAAGACACCATTGCAGCGCAAGCAACCGCACCCGGTCGTGGCGGGGTAGGGATTGTCCGTGTATCAGGGCCTAAAGCGGCTCTCATCGCTGAATCTGTTCTTGGGTATGCCCCCAAGCCACGCTACGCCCATTACAGCCCGTTTAAGGATGAGCAGGGTAATGAGTTAGATGAAGGGATAGCACTTTACTTCCCTGGGCCTAATTCGTTTACCGGTGAAGATGTATTTGAACTACAAGGCCACGGCGGTCCGGTCGTCATGGACTTTTTATTGCAGCGCGTCCAATCACTAGGCGCGAGGTTGGCTAGACCGGGTGAGTTCTCGGAGCGAGCCTTCCTCAATGATAAGCTCGATTTGGCCCAAGCAGAGGCCATAGCGGATTTAATCGACAGCTCTTCCCAGCATGCAGCACGCTGCGCCTTACGCTCATTGCAAGGTGAGTTCTCGCGCCGTATTGACCACCTAGTCGAATCGCTAATCCATTTGCGCATCTATGTTGAAGCGGCAATCGATTTTCCAGAGGAAGAAATCGACTTCCTAGCGGATGGTAAGGTACTCAACGATTTACATAGCATTATCAACAATTTAGAAAACGTACAAACAGAAGCCAAACAAGGTAGCCTGATTCGCGAAGGCATGAGCGTGGTTATTGCCGGCCGTCCTAATGCGGGCAAATCGAGCTTACTGAATGCGCTAGCCGGACGCGAAACAGCCATTGTGACCGACATAGAAGGCACAACTCGCGACGTTTTACGCGAACATATTCACATTGATGGTATGCCATTACACATTATCGATACGGCAGGCTTACGAGACGCTCCTGATGAAGTTGAGCGCATAGGCATCCAGCGCGCGTGGGATGAGATACAAAAAGCGGACCGTGTTTTGCTGATGGTCGATAGTATGCGCAACAATGCCGATGACCCGCATCAAATCTGGCCAGAGTTTGTCGATCAGCTGAACGATGATAGTAAAATTACCGTGATTCGTAACAAAGCTGACTTAAGTGGCGAGACGATAGGCCAAACACAAGCGCATGGTTACCCGCTTATCAACTTATCAGCGAAAGCAGGCGAGGGGATTAATATCCTGCGCGACCACTTAAAACAATGCATGGGGTATCAAGCGACTACCGAAGGCGGTTTTCTTGCCCGACGCCGCCACTTAGAAGCGCTAGATACGGCACATGAGTTACTCATCACCGGCCGTGACCAACTGCAAATGCACGGCGCCGGTGAACTGCTCGCTGAAGATTTACGACAAGCACAGCACGCCTTGGGCGAAATAACAGGTCAGTTCACTAGCGACGATTTATTAGGACGTATTTTTTCTAGTTTCTGTATTGGGAAGTAATCTGCTACGTATTATCCGATGGCAATTTTAGCACTCGGATAGCGCAGCTTTTTAATCCGTGGGCTCGCCAAGAAATACGCTAGCGTGAGCGGCCCCAAGCGTCCCATAAACATCAAGAAGATTAGAATAAACTCCCCAGCTTCGGATAATGACGTGGTGAGACCTCGAGATAACCCGACTGTTCCTAACGCAGAAACGGCCTCAAACACAATATCCAACATATCGGCTTCCTCACTGAGTAACAGGCAGAAAATAGCGATCCACGTTACACCGGCCGATATAATGGTTAAAGCAAGCGCTTTGCTTACGGTTTCTTTCGGTATTTCACGCTTTAAGAAATGCACGGCGCCATCTCGGCGTAAGTAATTATAGGTGGCCATCACCAACACCATAAAAGTCACAACTTTAATACCACTAGCAGTACTCATAGAACCGCCACCAATAAACATAAGCATCAACATTAAGGCGGTTGTTGCATCTTCGAGTTGATCAATGGCTACCGTATTAAAGCCAGCCGTTCGCGTTGTCACGGCTTGGAACCAGGACGCCAGCCATTTACCGGATTCACTTAAAGGCGCCAGCGTATTGGGGTTGTTGTATTCAATACAATAAATAGCAATGACAGCTACAGAGTTGATAACCACCGTTCCTAAAATCATCATCTTGCTATAGAGCGACAGCTTGGCCCATCGCTTATTCTTCACTAAGTCGATCCAAACAGAAAACCCTAAGCCTCCTGCTATAAAGAGCCCTGTAATGGTCATGTTGATGACTGGATCAGCAACATAAGGCGTTAAGCTGTCGGCCCTCAATGCAAACCCAGCATTGTTGAACGCGCTAATGGTATAAAAAAAACTATGGTACAAACTGGTTTGCCACCCTAAAGGCTCTAACCAATAGAGAAACAACACTAACATGCCGATCAGCTCAATAATCATCGAGAAGATAAGCACCGACTTAGCCGTTGATACGAGCGTTGATGCATCCGTCTGATTAAACGCTTCACGGGCAACCGTAAACTGAAGAAAGCTAATTTTTCCACCCAAGGCAATCAGGGTGACTATCGCCAAGGTCATTAACCCCAACCCCCCGCACTGTATGAGGAGGGCAATAATGAGGTGTCCGTATACAGTAAAGGTCGTGCCTGTATCCACTACCGCTAAGCCAGTAACGGTGACCGCGGATGTCGAGGTAAAAACACTCTGCACCCAGGAGATAGGCACATGCGTCGCCATTGGCAGCTTAAGTAAACAAGTGCCGAGCGCAATGAGTAAAAGAAAACCTCCACATAGAATCAGCGGCGGAGCGGCTGCAATTTTGCCTGACGCTTTTGGTTTTCGCTCCAAAGGACTGATACTAGGATGCCACTGTTCCATATTAGATCAGCCGGGGAGCCAAGTACTGTAGCTCGGCACGTGTGCCACACAACAAGAGCACGTCATTGGTGAGGAGCGCAAAGTCATGCCCGAGTTTAGTAAACTTAGTGGGGCCTCGTTTGACGAGAATAGCGTCTACTGAACCTCGCAGATCTTTAAGTACTAGCCCAATAGTCGAGCCATTGAGTTTCTCTTTAATTGGGATTTCTACCACATGTAAGCCATGACCCAGCGATAGGTAATTATTAACCATGGGATAATTCAAGGCCTGTGCTACCCGGATCCCCATTTCTTCTTCGGGGTGAATGATCCGTGAAACACCTAGCTTGGACACGATGGTGTGGTGCGCTTTGCTACTGGCTTTTACCCATATGTTTTTCACACCAACGTTTTTTAAGGCCAGCGTGCTCAACAAGCTAGCTTCCATGTCCTCGCCAATCGCCACTAACACGACGTTACTGCTGTTAAGGTCTAGCTCACGTAAAGCCCCTTCATCGGACGCGTCACAGATAACCATTTGCGTTAAGTTATCAGCGTATTTTTCTGCGATTTTGGGATCTAGATCTACCCCTGTCACCGTATGCCCTAGATGGATCAACTCTAAACTAGCGGCGATACCAAAACGGCCTAAACCGATCACAGTAAAATGGGCCATCGTTTGTACCTTATCAATGACAATTTCTAAAGCGTGTATTTAATCATCCTGCGGATTAAAAACACACCTACTTTTCACATCCATTTCACCTTGTGCAGATTACGTTAGGCTCATTCAATCCGACAGCCTGAGTAGCCCAATGCCACAACACATTTCCTCTAAGGTCACCGCCACCTCTGGACCCATCACTGCGTTAAGTCTATCAAGCCAACAACTGACGTTAGTTATTGCTGGTTTATTAACCCTTTTTTACAACACAGCCCTGTGGCAAACACTACTTAACACATTCCCAGAGCTAAACGCAGGGCGGGTACTATTTTTTACCTCGTTTGTTCTCTTTATAGCCGCCGCACTTTCCATCATCCTGACAATTTTTAGCGCTAAATATGTGCAAAAACCCGTACTGATATTCATTTTAATGACGGCTGCCCCTGTTACCTACTTTATGAACACCTACGGTGTCGTTATTGATAAAGAGATGGTACAAAATACTTTTGAAACAGACCCGGCTGAAGCATACGATTTACTCAGCGGCAAACTATTCCTCTACCTATTAGTATTGGGCGTGATCCCGTCCATTGTCGTCCTGCGCACTCGTATCCGTTATCGTCCTTTTTGGCCCGAACTACGTAACAAAGTACTGCTGATTATCGGCTGTATCCTCGTCATCGGGGCCATCGACCTTTCTTTCGCTAAAGAATACTCGTCCACTTTCCGAAACAACCGACAGATACGCCACTTAATTGTCCCTAGTAATTATTTGTACTACACCAGCCGTTACCTCGCTGGCGCGTATGATGAACAAGCACGCGTGTTAGAGCCCGTCGGCCAAGATGCCAAAATGGGGGACATTTGGCCCAACACCGCAGTAACAAGCAAAGCGCCAACGCTCTCACTTATCGGCTCAGCAAAAGCAGCCGTCAAAACTCACTTTAAGCCCGTGATCACGGTTGTGGTTGTAGGAGAAACCGCACGCGCAATGAACTTCTCACTCAACGGCTATGGGCGCGACACTAACCCGCTTCTGAGCAAACAGCCACTGATAAATTTCTCGCAGATGTCGTCGTGCGGCACGAGTACTGCGGTCTCAGTACCCTGCATGTTTTCAGACATTACACATGACGATTACGACGCTAACCGCGTGCACTCACGCGAGAATGTTTTAGACGTTCTATCACATGCCGGTGCCACAGTTTTATGGAGGGATAACAACTCTGGCTGCAAAGGCGTGTGTGCTCGCGTAAAGAGCGAAGACATTAACGACTATAAAGCCGATCAGTTCTGTGATGGCAGCGAGTGCTACGACGAAGTGATGTTGAATGGTTTAGATGCCTACCTGAATAAGATCTACACGCAACAAACCAGCGACAATATTGTTATCGTGTTACACCAGAAAGGCAGCCATGGGCCAGCCTACTCAAAACGCTACCCGGCGAGCTTTAATCAGTTTACACCTGTCTGCGATACCGCTGATTTAGAGCAATGCAGCCGAGAGGAGATCACCAATGCTTACGACAACACGATTCTATATACCGATTATTTTCTCAACCAAGTGATTAACTTTTTACAACAACACGAAGACCGCTTTGTCAGTAGCATGATCTACCTATCCGATCACGGTGAGTCGTTAGGTGAGGCGAACGTATACCTTCACGGTTTGCCTTATTTTATGGCGCCTGAAGAGCAAACCCATGTGCCCTTTATGACTTGGTTCTCACCCAATTATCTTTCACAGCTAAAGATCAGCGCGCCGTGTATCGAACAAAAAGCCGATCAAGCCGTCAGCCAAGATAACCTCTTCCATTCATTGCTGGGGTTACTCGACATACAAACAAACGCTTATCAACCGACGCTCGATCTCTTTGGTACTTGCCGGAAGCCGATGTAATGCCTAATCATTTTATGCGTAATCACTTAGTCATACCGCTGATTGTGTTTAGTGTAATAGCCACCTGTTTTGAATGGCAACAGTGGGATCTTGCAATCGCTAAAACCCTATATGGATGGGAAGGCGGGCAGTGGGCACTCAAAGATAACTGGTGGCTTACCAGTGTATTTCATACCGGCGCACGCAATGCCATGTCAGTGTTGGCGCTGTTAGTGTTAGCCACTTGGTTGCTCAGCACTGCGCTAGCATCTCTAAAGGGTTGGAGACGGCCGCTCTCGTATCTTGTAATTAGCCTATTGCTGTCGGTCATTATCGTCGCACTAGGGAAGCGCTTAACTAATGTAGAGTGCCCGTGGAGCCTCTCGCTATTTGGTGGCGACCGCCCATATTTTCCAATCTTCTCCGTCCATATGTTTATGCCGTCAACTTCTGAGTGCTTTCCGGCAGGGCATGCCAGTGCAGGCTACGCCTGGTTTGGAGTCTATTTTGTGTGTGTAAAACATGCACCACGTTGGCGCTGGTGGGGATTAGCGTGTGTGATAGCGTTGGGGGTCTTGTTTGGCGGGGTTCAACAGCTACGAGGGGCGCATTTTGTATCGCACGACCTATGGACAATGGCTATTTGCTGGTGGGTAGCAGTGATATGCTCTCCAATATTGAATCGCCCTATACAACCCAGCACGCTGAATAGCTCCAAGGGTATGCAAAGAGAACCGCGCACATGCTAGTACTCGTTGTTGATGATGATATCGACATACTCACAACCATTGCCGACCAACTAGCACTGTACGGCATTGATACCGACTGTGCTCGTAATGGCCAGCAAGCTCTGACGCTAACCCAGCGCCACACTTACGATGTGATTGTGCTAGACATCATGATGCCGGGGCTTGATGGTCTATCAACGTGCCAAACACTCCGCAGAGAAGGTTGTACCACACCTATTGTGTTCTTAACCGCACGCGATACGTTGGACGATAAAATCACAGGGTTTAGCACAGGTGCTGATGATTACCTTGTAAAACCCTTCGCGATGAAAGAGCTCCTGTACCGTGTTAAAGCGTTGAGCCAACGTGTCTCTCGACATCAGGTACGCACACTTCACTGGGGAGAAATTACGCTGGATGTTGAGCAAGCTAGCGCACAACGCTCAGGGCAAACGCTGCGGCTTAATGCGCTTCAATTTAAGTTACTGAAGTTACTCGTATCACACGCGCCGAGCATTGTCTCACGCGAGCAAATGGAGCATGCTTTATGGCACGATGAGCCGCCTGATAGCGATGCACTGCGCAGCCATTTGTATCAATTACGCCAAATCCTAGACAAACCCTTTAGCTTCCCCATGCTAGAAACAGTCAGGGGAGTGGGCTATCGACTTGTCGATACCCAGGAGCCAGCTCAATGACATTACTTTCATCTTGGCGGCGGCGCTTTAAGCGCCTTAGCTATACGCAGCGCGTGATGCTTGCTATTGGCAGCTATACATTCTCGATTATGCTGGTGGTTATGCTTGGGATATGGGCGTTTATTGAGTACAGTGAAACGGATGATGAGCGTGAGATTGCGCTAGCTATTCATGAAGCAGTCGGTTTACTTGCCCAAGCCCCTCAAAACTCAGCAAACACGCCCATACATACCTCGTACTTTGACTTGTACCTATCGCAAGCGCAACTACCCGCTACGATTCAGCAAAGCGAGTTAGCGCCTGGGCTCACACCTCTTGAAAGCGGCGGTTCGTTGTGGGTCAGTATAAACCCCGCAACACAGCAGCCGTACTTTTTGCTCTTTCATGCCAACGAAGAATCAAACCTGATAGAAACAGAGTTTGATGATATTTTATTTATTGTCGCCGCGGTGGTGTTATCAACCCTCTTAACCCTCTTGATGGTTCGCTGGATGGCAAAAAGCTTAGCCGCTCCCGTAGTGAGCCTCACGCGACAAGTCGAGCACTTTGATATCAACCAAGGAAACTTCCCGCGCTTGGACCGGGATGACGAAATAGGGCAGCTCAGCCATGCTTTTGGTGACTTAATCCAACGTATGCATCAATTCATGAAACGGGAACAAGACTTTACCCGCTTTGCCAGTCACGAGTTACGCTCACCTATTACTGTCATCAGAGGAAACCTCGACATACTGCAAGAAAGTCTACCGGACAACCCTATACATGAGCGTATCGTTACACGCATGAATACAGCAATACAGCGAGTTTCACTGCTGATCGATGGTTTTTTATGGCTGGGCCGAGAAAAGCACAACACCAATATGCCCATAGAAACCGTAAACGCCGCGCAACTGCGCACCCTACTCAACAGTTTAACCGAGCACCTAGCCCCCGAGAGCCGGGCACGTTTGTCTTGTGAAGTAGGAGAAATCCATTGGCACATTCGGCCACTGATGCTTTCCATCTTGCTCGACAACTTACTACGCAATGCTTTACAGCATAGTGACCAGTCTGTCAGCCTTAACGCAAATGGGCAAAAACTAACAATCACCAACCCAATTAGCAACGCCATCGACGGCGAGCAACAAGGAGTAGGCTTACAAATTGTGAATCGGATATGTGAGGCCAGCCGATGGGATTATGACATCAACCAAAGCGGCAACTGCTTTAGTTTTAGCGTGACTATTCGCGATATTGCAGCCACCGAATAATGCTCATGGCTTATGCTTATTTAGAGTAATTTCAAGACAGGTTCTTGAAGCTTTGCAAACTGCTCTTTGAGTTCGAGCAAATGCTCACCCCAATAGCGCTCTGTGTTAAACCAAGGAAAGCTCATAGGAAAAGCGGGGTCTTCCCAGCGGCGCCCAATCCAAGCGGCATAATTCATCATACGCAGCGTTCTAAGCGCTTCCACTAAATGCAGTTCACGTGGGTTGAACGACGCAAACTC
Organism: Neptunomonas phycophila; assembly: GCF_001922575.1. Taxonomy (NCBI): domain Bacteria; kingdom Pseudomonadati; phylum Pseudomonadota; class Gammaproteobacteria; order Oceanospirillales; family Oceanospirillaceae; genus Neptunomonas; species Neptunomonas phycophila. The sequence goes on from NZ_MRCI01000003.1 coordinate 65,537, forward strand.
ATTATAGCCATCGATCACTTCGCCTAACTGCAGCTCTTGTTGGTGGCGGTCACCTGTTAGCAACATCCACAAATCTTGAATGGCGGGTGCCATACGCGCATCATCAAAATCAACAAAATGCGGCATATCATCACGCCACAATATATTGCCGCCATGGCAATCACCATGCACGCGCTGATAAACAACATCACCAGCACGTTTAAAAGCGGCATCTATCTCTCGTAGCAAGTCAGACGTTAGGCTGTCATAAGCGGCTTTGAGCGACGCAGGAATCAGTTCGCGGCTAATAAAGTCAGTGCTATCAATGCCATAACTTTGAATATCAAGAGTAGGGCGATGCTTAAAAGGCTCTGCTTGCCCCGCTAGGTGAATACGTCCAAGCGTATTACCCAACTGGAACAAGTGCTCAGGATCCTCTAATTCAGGTGCTCGGCCGCCTTTGCGCACAAATAAAGAGAAGCGGTAGTCGTCATATGAGAATAGCGTTTGCCCTGTATCACTCTTAATCGGTGCCACCACCGATAAATCTTGCTCGACCAACTGCGCCATAAAACGATGTTCTTCGCCTATTTGCTCATCAGTCCAACGCTGAGGGCGGTAAAATTTGGCGATAAGTGGTTCGGATTCATCGATTCCTACTTGGTAAACGCGGTTTTCATAGCTATTGAGTGCCATGATGCGTCCATCACTTAAATACCCGATAGACTCAACCGCATCAATTACTGTATCTGGCTTGAGTTCATAAAAGGGTTGTTTGTTATCGCTCAAAGTACGGCCTCGGTGTTAAAAAACAGGGAGTTACTCGTAAAAATCGGGCACAGTATAACACAACTCTGCACCCCCCCCGACGGTCTCTCATACTCGACCTTAGGCGATATAGCAGGCTAGTTAAACCACCACTACTTGGCTTTTGCCCCTTTTTCAATCTCAGTAGAGGCTTTAACGATCTTTAATATCTCATTACAAGCACTATCACTAACTTGCATGGTCTCAAATAAGAGCAACAGTAAATCAGCCGAAAACATCCCCTTACTCACCTTACTTCGGAGGTTTTCTGCGGTAAGGTACACTCCTTTAGCATCTAAATCGGATACTAGATCGTCGTACTTTAGCTCTTTGAGTACCATCGTGGAACGGATGTAACGGGAAAGCGCATTACGATAAATGGCTAGACTGGACTTGTTTTGAATACTTTGCTCTGGATTCACGTAGAGGCTCCTCTTCAGATGGTCTGCCAGTTATTTGCCGAAAACAAACGACAGCAATATTCACTATTGTGCGATAAATGTTGACTTTATGATATATTAATTTAAATTGTGACTTATAAATCACGCCAAGGAGTAAGATAATGGCTTGGACATTTGATAGTGTAAAAACATTAATTGAAACGCAAGAAAACTGGGTAGTTGAATCAGAAGGTGATTGCCTAAGCGTTTCTAATGACGAAGGAGTAGATGCGTTTGTATACGCAGGTGAGCAGCAACTAGTTGTAGAAACACCACTATTCCCATTAAGCAAAGTCAATCAGCCAGATGCGCTCAATCTACTCGTCTTAAAAACGCATCAGCTGTTGCCGCTCACGACGATTGGCATCAAGCACATTGGTGATGAAGATTACTACGTTGCCTTTGGCTCACTATCTATCGATAGCAAAGACACCGTTGTTTTAGAAGAGATCGAAACGCTCTTCTTAAACGTGGCGGAATTTATAGAACTCTACTCTGATTACCTCATACAGGAGACACACGCATGAGTCTTAAAAAATTATGGACCGCACTCAAAGGTGGCGTGAACGAAGCGACTGAAGCCGCGGCTGATAGTCAATCCATCCGTATCTTAGATCAGGAACTAAGAGAAGCTAAAAACGAACTGGTTGCCTGCGACCAGAATTTGGCCAAAATTATGGCCAAGCGTAAGCTGACAGAGAAAAAAGTAGCGTCTCTTAACGAAGAAGTTGTCACTTACACTAACCATGCAATTACCGCATCAGAAAAAGGCGACGAGGCCTTAGCTTTAGAATGTGCCGAAAAAGTGGCCGACTTAGAAGTTGCCTTGGCAACGGAGCAAGAGATCCTAAATGGCTTCTCGCAGTCTGAAAAAGCCTTAAAGGAAAACATTCAAAAGGCCAAAACCAACGTGCGCCGCATGGAGCAGCAAATTGATCAGATCAAAGCGACAGCTTCTGTTCAAAAAGCGCAAGTCGCTGTGTCATCGCGCCACATGGGTGCTAACAGCAAGGTTAAAACCGCGTTGGATAGCCTAGACCGCATCAAGCAAAAGCAGCAAGAAAAGGCAGCGGAGCTAGAAGCGGCAGAAGAAATGGCGGCAGAAGAGAGCGGCAGCAGCTTAGACGCTCGCTTAAAAGCTTCGGGCATTGTGCCCGGCGGTCAAGCTTCGGGCAAAGACAAGCTAGCCGAACTACTGGCTAAAAAAGCATCTAATACATAATGCTTGGGCCTGCACGTCCACTGTGCAGGCCTTCCTCTTTTAAGGTAACATGTGCGGACACGGATGTAGTATTAGCTAAGCACATCAATTGAAAGGGATTATTGTGTTTAAAAAATTTTTCAAAGGCATGTCAACACAAGCTCCAACGGAACCTGACATCCCCTCCATTTTAGGTCTTCGCCTTGGCTGCAGCTTTGAGTTAGACAGCCTGATGCTGAGATTAGTTACTGATGATCTTGTCAGCAATAACATAGCCACCACCCAGATTATTCAGGCTGTCGGATTAGTCGAGCTAGATGGCACCTACATTTTTAGATTCTATACCGACGACGAAGCTTTTCTACAGGTAGTTGCTACTAGCCTCAACGATGTCGATGTGGTTGACGTCAAGCTTTTCCATTTTTACGACACTTTAGACATTGCCGACAAAAGCCGCTGGACTAGGTTGCTCGATAAAGACATAGGGCAAGCTACCTACACTCTCGAACAACAAACCTATCAACGTGTTTGGACATCATTAACGGATTACCATGCACCGGTACATATGCTAGAAACAACCTATGATGAGAAAGGTGAAACTAGCCAAACAGATCAGTTTACGATGCTCTTTGAGCGTCCTATTTCGGATGGTCAAACAGAATCACTGTTTTTATCTGCCGAAGAAGTTGAAGAAACGCCCGGGACTTTAACGCGTTGTTTAGTGATCAGTACCGGCATTACCCTCTCACCTGCACAAATAACCATTTACGGTTAGTCATTGACTCAAGGAACCTCAATGTTAGAACAAACACTCAACGGGATTGGCCACTTTGCTATCTATTTTGCCGCATCATTAGTTGCTCTCATTGTCTTCAAAGTGATTTATACCCTGATCACTCCTCATGACGAGTGGGCCTTAATTAAACAGCAGCAAAACACCTCAGCGGCCATTGGCTTTGGCGGCGGTATCATTGGATTCGCTATTGCGTTGAGTGGGTCCATTACCAATTCTGTTTCTCTTGTAGACTTTGCTATTTGGGCCGTTGTCGCTCTAGTCGCACAGAGCATTGCATTCGCTATTGTACGCTTTGTCTTCATGCCCAAAATCGTGACTCGTATCGAAGACGGTGAAATTAGTGCTGGTGTCATCTTGGCCGCGGTCAGCATTTCTGTTGGTCTTCTCAATGCGGCATGCATGACTTACTGAGGGCGCCACGATGAAACGATCTAAATTTGTTGATCTACCCCGTCTAAAAAAAGGTAAGCGGCAAGGCATTAAGCCCTTATCCATAGCCGTTACTGCTGCTTTAGTCGGTTGCTCATCCAATAGTGGTGAAGATGTTGTCGTCGTTAATAGTGTTAATGACTGTGTCGCTAATACCTCTTTTGATCAAGAGCAGTGCACTCTGGCCTATCAGCAGGCTCTAAAAGAGGCGGAGCAAACCGCACCTAAGTACAGCTCTCAATATGATTGCGAAGCTGAATTTGGCCACGCAAGCTGCCGACAGAATAGCTCCGGCTTTTTTATGCCCTTTATGACGGGGTACTTGATCAGCTCGGCACTGAACAGTTTTAGTAATCAACGCTACTACCATCCGGTGTATACCTATCAAGGCCGCAGCGGCTCAGCTCGTGTTTTATCCGATGGAACGCCGTTAAAGTCCATGGGTAATGGTCGCTACAAAGCGCCTTCCAATACCTCAACAAAAGCGATGCCAACCGTGACTCGAACAATCTCACGTGGTGGTTTCGGCTCAAAAGCATCAGCCAAAGCCAGCTGGGGATCTAGCCGATCTGGCGGCAGTTGGGGAGGGTAGCCGGTGCTGCGCATTCCGGTTCAAGAGCGCAAAAACTGGCAGGAAGTCGCAAATGAATACGGCTTCCTGTTTCATACCATGCATGGCGAACGTTATTGGGATGAAAGCGCTTATTATCAATTCAGCCTTCAACAAATTGAAGATGATATAGAAGCCCCTACCGAAGAAATCCACCAAATGTGCCTGCATACAGTAGGGCAAGTAGTCGCTGATGATCAATGGATGCGCCGCTTCCGTATTCCCGAAGCCCATTGGGATTTTGTGCGCCAGTCATGGCTAAACAAGGACCCCAGCCTTTATTCGCGGTTGGATTTCGCCTATAACGGCTCAAGCCCTGCAAAACTCTACGAAAACAATGCCGATACGCCTACTAGCCTCTACGAAACCGGTTTCTGGCAATGGTTGTGGTTAGAGCAAATGGCCAATGCCGGAAGAGTAAGCCGCGAAAGTGATCAATTTAACAGCCTGCAAGACAAGCTCATCTCACAATTCCATCATTTGCTGTCACAGCGAGAAAACCCTAACGAGATCCTTCATTTTGCCTGCTGCAAAGGCACTGATGAAGACCGAGGAACGGTTCAATACCTAGAAGACTGTGCAGCAGAAGTCGGCATTAAGACAGCCTTTGTATACGTAGAAGATATTGGCAGAGATGCACAAGGGCGATTCACGGATAGCCAAAACCAAGTAATTACTTGGATATTTAAACTCTACCCATGGGAATTTATGTTTGATGAAGAATACGGCGATTTGCTCGGCGAGCATCCCGTTAGTTTTATTGAACCGCCATGGAAAAGTATTTTATCGAATAAAGCTCTCATGCCTATGTTATGGCAACTCTTTCCAGAGCACCCCAACTTGCTGCCAGCGTTCTTTGAAGACGAGATAGCCTTAATGGACACTAACAAAACGTGGGTCAAAAAACCTATCTATTCTCGCGAAGGCGCCAACATAACGATTCGTAAAGGCCAGCAGTCCTTAGTTTCTTCTGACGGTCCTTATGGCGAAGAGGGTTTTATCTTCCAAGAAGCCCATATGCTGCCCAAGTTTGGTAATAATTACACCTTAATAGGAAGTTGGCTGGTCAACGATAAAGCGGCTGGTATCTCGGTAAGAGAAGATACAGGGCCCATTACACAGGATATGAGCCGGTATCTGCCTCATATTATTTTGGGGTAACGAAGGAGTAACATTTTAGGTGTTCATAGAGAAAATTAAACACGTTGTGTTTTCCGTTTTTTTTAAGGCAGATGCGGTATCTACGCTCGCTGTAACCTTGCTTTATGTGTTGGTTAGCTACCTACTGCTCGTCCTAGCTGGCGAGCACGACATCACAGCGTGGGAAAACTTTGGTTATTGGTTAGCTGTTACTGCCTCAACGGTAGGTTATGGTGACCTTTCTCCAAGTACCCTTTGGGGGAAGGTAGCCGTTAGCTTATGGGTGATTCCAGTAGGGTTAAGCATATTTGCATTTTTGATTGCTCGCGTGAGCTTCGCCTTATCGGAGCGAGCATTTAGAGGAAGAAGAGGGCTTCGTCATTTGAACACACAAAACCACACCGTCATCATCGGCTGGAACGAACAACGCACACTGCGTCTCATAGAGCTGTTACTGGATAAACATAACGCGCAAAACCGCGATATCGTCCTTTGTGTTGCCAAAGATATTGAAAATCCGCTGCCTAATAAAATCGGTTTTGTGAAGGTGGAGTCCTTTTCGCATCAAGAAACGATGTCAAAAGCCTGCTTAGAAACGGCGGATCGGATTATTATTGATACTCCGTTAGATGACGTAACGCTAACCACTGCGCTTTACTGCCAAAAAGTTAGCCCAAACAGCCACAAAACGGCTTATTTCCAAGACGAATCCATTGGCGATTTATTACTGTCTCATTGCCCAGGTATCGAAATTATTCCGTCGGTATCCGTCGAGCTACTTGCTAAATCCACCATCGACCCAGGTTCTAGCCAACTGCACAAACAGTTGCTCGATAGCAGCGATGGTATGACTCAGTTCAGCAGTAAATATCAAGGTAATAAAATTGAGTTTGAGCCACTGTTTGATCAATTAAAACGTGATCACGATGCTACGCTGATTGGGGTTCGGCAAGAAGGCAGCCAATCCATCAAACTCAACCCGCCACTGACTCTCTCGGTAGTCCCTGGCGATACCTTGTTTTATATTGCCGCTACTCGGCTAACTACTCTATAAAAGAAGCAAAGGTAACCAATTCGTGCGTCTCCCATGGCATTGTGCTGCCGTGGGAAGCGTACGGAATAACTAAGTATTCAGAATTTGGCTAATGATGCGCTGCTGCTCAAGTAAGGGCAGAAAGCTCCCTTCTATACTATTCACCGCCAATTGCCGCGCCTGCACTTTAGTCATACCTAATGCAGCATGTAGGGCTAAATAGTTTTCGCCTACATAACCACCAAAATAAGCAGGGTCGTCTGAATTAACCGTCACTTTCACACCGCGATCTAGCATCTGGAGAATGGTATGGTCACGCATATCATCAAAAACACGCAGCTTAGTATTAGAAAGCGGGCATACCGTTAACGTTATTTCCTCATCAATAAGGCGCTGCATTAACGTGGGATCCTCAATTGATCGCACCCCGTGATCTATCCGGTCAACACCTAAGGCATCCAAAGCTCCCCACACGTAGGCCGCAGGACCTTCTTCACCGGCATGCGCTACGCACTTAAACCCTTCTGCCTTTGCTTTGGCAAAAACGCGGGCAAATTTCTCAGGTGGATTACCCACTTCCGAGCTATCCAGCCCCACAGCAACAAACAAGTCTCGGTAGGGAAGGGCTTGTGCTAACGTATCCAATGCGGCTTCCTCGCTTAAGTGGCGAAGAAACGACAAAATTAAGTAGCTACTGATGCCCAGCTCAACTTCCCCTTGTTTAAGCGCCGCACTAATACCGTGAATGGCCACCTCAAAAGGAATCCCTCGTTCGGTATGCGTTTGAGGATCATAAAAAGGCTCGGTATGAACAACTCCCTGCGCCTTACAACGCTGCAAATACGCCCACGTTAAATCAAAGAAGTCTTGTTCTGTTTGCAGTACACCTGCGCCCTGATAATAGATATCTAAAAAGTCTTGTAAATTATTGAACTGATAAGCACGACGAATTTCGTTTACATCCGCATACGGCAGAGTAATGCCATTGCGAGTGGCTAACTGCAACATCAGTTCAGGCTCAAGGCTCCCCTCTAGATGTAGGTGCAGTTCAGCTTTAGGTAATTGATCAATAAAATCCTTCATGCTCATAGAACTCTCCTTTTAGCGCTTTTGACGGTACGCGTAGGTATCCCTGAAACGCGATAGTAAGTACTCACCAGCTGAGATTGCCTCATACTTAGGAGGGGAATTTTGATCGCTGCAGCCATCTAAACAATAGATATTGGTATCAAAATTAGGTTCCACAAAAAAGGGAGAGGCATAACGATCCTTTTGTGCCTGATTAACCACTCGGTGAGGCGTTGAGGTGTATCGGTCATTACTCCAACGCGCCATCATATCGCCAATGTTAATCACAAAGGTATCAGGTATGGGCGTTGCATCAATCCAGTCTCCTTGACGGTTCTGGACCTGCAAACCTCCCACTTCATCTTGGTACAGAATCGTAATACAGCCGTAATCTGTATGCGCTCCAGCACCAATTTGATTGTCCTGCGACAAAGCAGAAGCAGGGGGATAATGAATAAAACGCAGCACACTAATAGGGTGCGTAAAGCGGCTGTCAAAATAATCAGGCGCTATACCTAACGCTACGGCAATCCCCTTAAGAATCGTTTTTCCCAGCTCGAGCATACGCCAATAATGGGTTTCCATGGTGGCTTGGAAACCATCAATGTCGGGGTAACGGTTAGGACCATGCAGTGGTTTTTCAGCCAGGACATCGGGGTCATCGGCTAATAAGTGCCGCCCCATATCAAAAGTTTCTTTACAGTCACCAGGCAACGAGGGGTCTAGTTGTTCGGTTGCAATGGCACCGTAACCTCGATGATGCGCAGACTGAGTAATGTCTATTTTAAGCTTTTCGCCCATTGGTTGAGCAAACAGCTGCTTTGCCATGCCAATAACATCGTTCATGGTAGACGTGTCAATCGTGTGGCCTTTGACATAAAAAAAGCCTGTACGTTGGCAAGCATGGTCAATGTGTCGCGCAACATCCACCCAATCGCTTGGGTCTTCGCTGTAGAGCGGCGCAATGTCAATGAGAGGAATATCAGCAGTTGATGTTTCAGGTGTCATAACACACCTCCTTTAGTTCGTTAAAAGAGGGAGTTCGGCATATTGGCGGCCGAACCCAGTGTGTTATTTGTTACTAAGGGGCCGCACCACAGCCCCTAGGTGGTTGAGCGATTTATTTAGGAATGTCGCCTTCTACACCCTCAACATACCAGCTCATGCCAGCGATTTCGCCGTGCGGCAGAACATCACCTTCGGCGACAATCAGTTCGCCGGCTTGGTTTTTGATCGGTCCGGCAAACGGATGTAGCGTGCCTGCTTTAATGCCATCAATCAGCGCTTGTGCTTCTAATGCCACGTCATCCGGTACGTTTTCGCTAAAGCCAGGGATAACAATCTCGTCTTCAGCCATGCCGCCCCAATGGTCGGTTGACTTCCACGTGCCATCCATTACTTCTTGAACACGTTTAATGTAGTAAGGGTCCCAGTTATCAACCACAGACATCAAATGTGCTTTAGGTCCAAAGCTCGACATATCAGACGCCTGGCCTACAGCATAAGCACCACGACGATCAGCCGCTTGCATGGCAGCTGGTGAGTCGGTGTGTTGCAAAATTACATCCACACCCTGATCCATCATCGCATTTGCTGCATCAGCTTCTTTACCCGGATCAAACCAGGTATTGACCCATACTATTTTCAACTCGGCTTCAGGGTTGTATTTATTCAATGCCAATTGAACAGAATTGATGTCACGAATTACCTCAGGAATTGGGAAAGAGGCGATGTAACCAATCTTGTTAGATTTGGTCATTTTTGCAGCCACAAAACCTGCTACATAACGGCCTTCGTAGGTATTGGATACATAGGTACCCATATTTTTGGCCTGTTTATAACCCGTAGCGTGCTCAAAAGTCACTTTAGGGAACTGTTTAGCAACCTTTAGCGTTGGATTCATAAAACCAAACGAGGTCGTGAAAATTAGGTCATTACCTGATTTGGCCAAGTTACGAATGACCCGCTCAGCATCAGCTCCTTCCGGCACGTTCTCAACATAAGTGGTTTCCACTTTATCACCGTAATACGCCTCTACCGCTTTGCGCCCTTGATCGTGCTGATAACTCCAGCCGTGATCACCTATAGGGCCAACATAGACAAAGCCGACTTTAAATGGCTCTGCCGCTTGCGCTGTTAACGCAGCTGCAAGACCAATACCTGCAGCTAGGCCTGTTAGGGCTTTTTTAAACGCGGTTTTTTTCATGAATCCAATCCTCATACCCATGTAATGATTCGTTAAGGGAGCCTGTTGGCTGTTGAGCCTATGAGATGCAAAAAGCTGACCAAAAAGACAGTTTTTTAGATTTCATGCGGACTTGCTAGCCCTAGGGGCTCGCGCAGATCACTGTAGCGCCTTAACACCTTATTTATTCTGCTCTTTTTCGGTGCATCTTGGATGCTAAACGAAACAAACGGTACCCGTCTAGCGCCTTATGTGTTTCTGGCTGCCAGCGGTGTTGCAAACGCTGGTTCCATATCCCACGGGAAACGGATCCATGTATCTTGGCTTACTTCAGTAATAAAGGTATCCACTAGAGGGCAGCCAGCAGGCTTGGCGTAAATAGTTGCAAAGTGCGCTTTAGGTAACATCTCACGAACCACACGTGCTGTTTTACCCGTATCGACTAGGTCATCTACAAGCAAGAAGCCTTCACCATCACCCTCAACCCCTTTAAGAATATTCAGCTCACCTTGCTTCATGGCCTCGGCACCTTCCTCGGCTATACCGTAGCTGGTTACGCACACGGTATCGATCAATCGAATATCTAATTCACGAGCCAAAATCGCCGCAGGAACCAAACCGCCTCGTGTGATCGCTATAATGCCTTTCCACGGGCCCTTTTCCAATAACCGCCATGATAAAGCGCGGCAATTACGGTGCAGCTCATCCCATCCCACCGGAAAGTCGCGATGGTAGGGTAGTTGTGGTGTCGCTTGCGCAGTGGGTTCTGACATCTTACTTTCCTCAATATGGCTCTATCGTCCATAACAATCTGTCAGGACAGTCAGCTAAATCTTTATACAGTTAACGGTAAATAATAACCCAGAGGTCAACTTTTTGCAGCATCCGATAGATCGCTATAACCAATCACGGGCTGTTCTGCGAATGCTTCGCCTGCGCTTCTAAAATCTCGAAGAGGTTGAGTTCGATCCAATCTGCCAACGCTTCAACCTTGCCACTCACCTCAAGCCCTAGCGACGTTAGACTATACTCAACATGCGGCGGAACAACAGGATACGAAACGCGCTTCACAAAGCCATCACCCTCCAGCCCTTGTAAGGTCTGTGCTAGCATTTTCTCGCTAACCCCAGATACCTTACGGCGCAGATCACTAAAGCGGTAAGTCCCTCCGGCTAATGCGACCAAGACTAAAACTCCCCAACGACTCGTTACATGCTTCAATACCTGTCTGGAAGGGCATTGCTCTGCAAATACATCACCGCGCTCCATTCTCACCGACAAAGGTATACCTATTTCACCCTGTATATAAGCAACGTCGGGCGGCGTCTTAGACTTGTCATCATGACTGATCATATCTTTTTTCATACTTACCTTTTTGTACGTACTTACTAAAAGTGAGTTTGGAGTTTAGCATAGATTACATCAAGCGACTTCTTGATTACTGATTCAATCATTTTCGATTCAAAAGGAGCACACTATGATTGCTGTAACCGGAGCGACAGGCCAGCTAGGCCGTTTGGTCATTCATGAACTGCTTAAAACACAACCTGCAAATAGCATTATCGCCGCCGTACGTAGCCCTGAAAAAGCCGAAGACCTTGCGGATCTCGGTGTCGTTGTCCGCCAAGCAGACTATGATCAACCAGCAACGTTAGCCACAGCCTTTAACGGAGCCAAAAAGCTCTTACTCATTTCATCCAGTGAGATCGGAAAACGAGCGGCTCAGCATTCCGCGGTTATTGATGCAGCCAACGCTTCAGGCGTCACCCTCATCGCATACACCAGCCTTTTGCATGCAGATACCTCCCCGCTGGCATTAGCTCAGGAGCATGTCATAACCGAACAAAAGTTAGCCGAATCTGGCGTGCCTTTTGTTCTATTACGCAATGGCTGGTACACCGAAAACTACTTGGCCAGCATACCTTCCGCTCTTGAGCATGGCGCATTCATTGGTGCTGCAGGCAATGGAAAAATAGCCTCAGCACCTCGTGCAGACTATGCCGCCGCCGCTGCCGCCGTCATGGCATCGCCGCAAGATCAAGCAGGCAAAGTTTATGAACTGGCAGGTGATACCGCTTATACGCTTGCCGAATTAGCACATTACCTAAGCGAGACCACGGGCAATACGATCCAATACCAAAACTTACCCGAAGCAGAATTTGCCAAAGTATTGGTTGGCGCGGGTTTGCCTGAAGGCTTCGCAAATATATTGGCAGACTCAGATGCAGGCGCTGCCAAGGGAGCTCTATTTGATAGTAGCCATCAATTAAGTCAGCTGATAGGTAGAAATAGCAAACCAATGACTGAATCTCTTAAAGCGTCACTCTAAGTTTGTAAGATCCGATTAGCACAGAGCAAATAATAAAACGGAACTTTGCCTAGCCTCATCGGTTAAAACAAATATGACTCAAGTAGAGCGTTAGAAACGAATGTCCACTCAATCCTTAGTAAGGGAAACATTATGGCTCAAATAATAGTTGTTTATCATTCAGGGTATGGCCACACCAAAGTGGTAGCTGAAAAAGTAGCTGAAGGTGCTAATGCATCGCTTATCGCTATCGACGAACACGGCGACATCCCCGAGAGCGCATGGGACGAGCTTAATGCCGCCGACGCTATCATTTGGGGCTCCCCAACTTATATGGGTAGCCCGAGCTGGCAGTTTAAAAAGTTTGCAGAAGCCACCTCCAAAATTTGGTTCACCCAAGGCTGGAAAGATAAAGTCTTTGGTGGTTTTACCAACAGCGCTAGCTTCAACGGCGACAAACAAGTTTCATTAATCGCGTTACAAACACTAGCCTCACAACACGGCGGTATTTGGGTGAGCTTAGGCTTATTGCCAAGCAACTCTAAAGATGCAACCCGTAAAGACCTAAACAACCTAGGCGGCTCGGTTGGCCTGCTGGTTCAATCACCATCTGACGCCAGCGTCGATGAAATCCCGCAAGGGGACTTAGACACCGCTGTTTCCTATGGGAAGCGCGTAGCTGAAATCACAGCTAAGCTAGCGTAAATTATTCATGACCATGATAAGGGCGCTTTGCGTCCTTTTTTATTGGCCAACAAGCAGGTAACGTATCTAGTCAATTACTCGCTAAAGGTCTGTTTAGAATGAAAAAGATCGCTATATTCGACTTCGATGGTGTCATCGTCGACAGCTTGATGATCAAACTGGATGCCTTTATCCACTGTTTTGGAATACCACTAACTAAAGAACAGCAAGCACAAGCCAAACGCATTCATCTGTCTACCGGTGGTATTCCTCGGGCCGTTAAAATTCAAATGATGCTTGATACATTTCAATCGGAATCTATAACAGGAAGTATGGATGATTTCTTAGCTCGCTTTCAGATTACGCTAGACGACCGGATGCGATCTCTTACAATAGACGACGCTACTCGCTCAATGCTTTATACATTACAAAAAGAAGGTATAGCAATATTCATCAACAGCGCAGCGCCGGTTAATGAAATTAAAGAGACACTAAAGAATAATCAACTATTGGATTGCTTTGTCGCCGTGTATGGCGGGGATGAACGAAAACCAGAGAACTTCGATAAAATAGCGGCCATCACTGGCCAACATGTGAACCGTGTATTTGTGGGTGATGCCGACTATGACGAACAAGCCGCACACGAACGACACATACCGTTTATTCGCTATGTTGGATACGATGATTTATTCACAACACCGGCTCAGTGCCTTACTGCCAACACCATGCCTGAACTGACTGATATGATTTTAACAACGTTACAATAATACGCCTGCACTCCTCAGCGCAGGCGTATTCACTAAGCGTTTGCTTTTTTACGACGGCTGTAACCGATAGCCGCCAAACCTAAGCCTAGTAATGCGAGTGAAAGTGGTTCCGGCACCTCTTGCTGAGTCGCTGTATTGGGTGCAAGCACACTGGGTGTTCCTGTTAACGTATACGAGACGAAATCTAAGCCTCCTTTAGCATAGGCGTTAACATTCGGCCCATTAGACCACGATAGATTAAGTGTTTGATCACTGGCAAAGCTGGTCCACTGCACATCGCTAATCGACAGGCTACCCATTAGCAGATAATCATAGTGTGGGTAGATAGTGGTGGAAAATATACCCGGTGAAGAGGCGTTCCAAGACAACAGCTGAGTACCATCAATATAAAAGTTAAAGTACTCACTGCTCAAATCGTAGTCGCCCTTAAGCATAAGCCCGAGTGTCACATCAGCGAAGGTGACATTAGTCGGCAAAGTAATTGTCTGCGAGTACGTTTGTGCCGTGTTTACAATGGGGGTTAAATCGGCTGTGATGATGGCCGATTGAGCCGCCCCCGCAATCATCGAAAAACCAACTGCAGCGTAAGCTAATAGTTTCATGACTAATTCCTTAAAATAACTACTGTCTCTAAAAGCAAACATTACGCCACATATTCCAATCCATTGTTTTGCTTTAGTTTTTATAAAAAAGTCTCCAATAAGAAACATTAAATGTAAAAATTACTGACACTTTTAACAGACACATAAAGACAAACCAGAGCTTACACCAAGCATGTGGCAAAAAATCTAATCGCTTTAAACAAACGCTAAACGCTCTTGAATGATGATCTAGATCTAAACACGGCGTCCTGATATCGGTTCTAATATTCTTTAACGATTTCTATTTACACGAAGTAAAGGAGAGTACCCATGAAAGCAGCCGTTGTTAATGAGTTTAAAGGGCCTTTAGAAATCAAAGAGATGCCTCTTCCGACAGTTAAAGCACATGATGTACTCGTCAAAATCCATGCGTGCGGTGTGTGCCATACTGACCTTCACGCTTGCCATGGTGATTGGCCAGTCAAACCTAAAATGCCACTTATTCCAGGACATGAAGGTGTAGGAGAAGTTGTAGAAGTAGGTAGTGAGATTTCCCATTTAAAAGTAGGGGATCGAGTTGGCGTACCTTGGCTATACAGTGCCTGTGGCCAGTGTGATTATTGCTTAGAAGGCAAAGAAACCCTCTGTTTAGACCAGCAAAACGCAGGCTATTCAGTAGATGGCGGGTATGCTGAATACTGCTTAGCTGATGGCAACTACACCGTCAAAATTCCGGACGGGCTCAGTTATGTCGAAGCGGCACCTTTGTTCTGCGCCGGCGTCACCACCTACAAAGCGCTCAAAGTGTCCGACGTAAAACCGGGTCAATGGATGGCCATTGTCGGTGTGGGCGGCTTAGGGCACTTAGCCATCCAATACGCCGTAGCTATGGGGATGAATGTGATTGCCGTAGACACTGGCGATTCTAAAATGGCTTTGGCAAAAGAACTTGGGGCGAAATACAGCATCGACTTTCTGAAAGATAGCCCTTCCCAAAAGATAGCTGAACTAACCAACGGCGGCGTACACGGCGTTGTTTGCACAGCCGTATCAAAACCCGCCTTTTCCGAAGCCTACAAATCAATCCGTCGCGGTGGCGCTTGCGTACTGGTGGGTTTGCCGCCCGAAGAAATGCCGATCCCCATTTTTGATACCGTACTCAACGGTGTCCGCATCATCGGCTCCATTGTAGGCACACGCAAGGACTTAAAAGAATGCCTACAATTTGCCGCTGAAGGCAAAGTCAAAGCGACTATAGAAACGAAGAAACTAGAAGACATCAACGAGATCTTTGCCGATATGGAGAAAGGGGAGATCACCGGCCGTATCGTGATGGAAATGAGCTAATAATGTCAGACGCACACTTACTCTAACTAACAGGGCTATTACAGCCCTGTTTTTATTTACGACAGCTTCTCTGCCAACCGCTTAGCCATCTGGGAATGATCAGCAATCAGCTGCGGTGTATCTAGCCCCGGGATTTCACCATTAACAACGGTCCATTGACCTGCCACCATAACGCGATCGGCTTTATGCGCTCCGCATAATAACAACGCGGCTAAGGGGTCGTGGCTACCGGAAAAGCGCATTTCAATAGATCGTTCGGTCATTTCTAAGCAAAATTCCTATTTTTTTGGGTTTTCTAGTACGCAGCACCACTTATGTTTAGAATACCCCATTTGGTTTAATTATGAGCAGGATGCTCGCAGGTTTTTTATGGCAAACAACAGTAAAAACGGAATTGAGGCTGTTAATCAGTGCATATTTCAATCTGATAATATACGGAAAGCTAATACAATTAGCGTCCCATCACCTAAGGCGGCTCAATCACCCAATATGAAGGGGACAGGGTGTACCATTTTGGGTCAAGGAAAACCCGCAGAATTTTCACAAATAGACCAGAACATTATACCTATTTTCCCAGTTCGCTTTGCCATAAGCGGTGATGCACTCCTCGACCTTCGTGATGGCAAGCCTGTCCCCCCCATTCCCACAAGCTTGCATGACATGACGGATCACCAGTTATTGCGTATACGTCGTGGTTATATTTTCATCATAGATGATCAAAACCGTTGGCATATTTTTTGGTATGAAACTAACTGGAA
The DNA here is from genome assembly GCF_001922575.1 of Neptunomonas phycophila. Taxonomy (NCBI): domain Bacteria; kingdom Pseudomonadati; phylum Pseudomonadota; class Gammaproteobacteria; order Oceanospirillales; family Oceanospirillaceae; genus Neptunomonas; species Neptunomonas phycophila. The sequence goes on from NZ_MRCI01000003.1 coordinate 81,670, forward strand.
AGATAATAACGCAGTAACACGCGTTGCAAGGAGCGCAGACTCGAACGAAAAAAAAGCAAAGAGATTACAAGGACGTGCCCCATACTCTTTCAACAAGGTCAAATGGCAAGATAAAGTATATTCAAGAGGACCATGGGATCTTGATCTAGAGGACCGAATTTACCCGTTTGCTTTTGTCCGCAATGATGTATCTACCTGTTGGATTGCCTACAGTGAAGAACGTTGGCCTTCTTTTATATTTGAACGCTTAGAAGTGGATATAGCGTTACGTGAAAAATTAATGACGAAACTTGATACTAAGTCTCGTAACGGGAAACACTGCGCTCCTCTAGAAGAGCTAGGTAGATATGCTCATAACTTTAAAAACAAAAATATTGACTACGTTAATTATGATAATTATCAAGTCGAAAATGTATTTCGCTATACCAGTATTGCAGATGAATCGATAAAATTTGTCACTCAATACGCCGCTGCCGGGAAAGGCGTGCTTGCAACTATTTATGACCCTACTGCAAATCATTTAGATATTAATAAACTGATATCCAGTCAGGAATACATAGCTCAGAAGTTTGCGGATGAATATAAATATCCAATCACTATTGGGAACCTTATAAGACAGCTACAAACAGAAAAAGACGATTATAAGTACCTAGAAGATTCAGCTGATGAAAAGCTTAAAGGCAGTTATAGTGGATCAGATCATACTGTGTATTCTCCACAAAGAGAGAAGGAGAGACGGGAACAATATAAATTAGATAAAGCTAATGACCATAACCGACAACGACGTGAACAAACATGGCTTGAAAAATGGATGAAAGAAGATGCCTTACATACGGACTTTGATAGAGAGTTCGGCAAGTTTGAAGATGTATTTAAACGGCATGATGAAATATCAAAGAACCTAGAAAAAGCACTTATTACTATTACAGAATGGGATGGTATTGGAAGCCTTCATTATTTTGGTAACGCAATTAAAGACATTAAAAAATTAGAGATTAACAGCTTCGACTCTTCTGAAATCGTAAAATACATATCCGTTTATTACCTGAGCAGTTTAAAGCAATTAAAAGACACGCTTATCGGATCGGAGTTTATCAAAAATTTACTTTCAAAATTATATGATAGCAAGGATGAACAGAAAAAAGAAAGTAATAAAATTGCAATTGATTATAAAAAAATAAGAGGGCAGCTGGAATACTTTAAAATTGCTATGAGCTACATTAAAGAGCAGTCGTATGTATGGGCTCTTGAAAACAATAATCAAACTTCTTCAAATGATAGACTCTCCATTTCAATTGGCGGAAATTTTAAAGTTGTATTAAGTGCAATTTATACAGAGATAGGGCATGTATTAAGTTATCGTTTTTTTAGACACAACAGTGCTCAAGAACGATATGATGTATTAGACTGGATGATCCATAACACGACAAGTTCGGTTTCAGTCGGTAGTGAAAACCTGTTGAATACCATGCGTAACTACTTTCAAGACACAGCGCTTGAGGGTGGTAGCCAATCGCATAAAGCACGAGTAAGCACCAGTGGGAGCTTAATTATCAAAAGTGGTATGTCAGGAGAGCAAAGAACTCAACTGCCTCACAAAATTGCGGAAGTTAAAAACTATTACGCAAAAATAGATCTATCACTCGATAATGAGAGCATCGATAACTTCACGACCAACGCTAATTACTCGATTGCACAAAATGGGGTAGGTCTATTCTTATGCTCGCTCACGCTTATGGCTAACATGCAAAACTACAATGCCGCCAACCGATCCAAAACCCAAGCGGGTCGAATTAGTAGTGATCCTAGAGTGGTCATGGCCCATGCCTTTTCAGAAGGTATTGGTACGGCCTACGGGTTAAAATTAGATCTTGCAGCTAAAGCAGCGACAAGAACAGAGATGACCGCCAGCGCTGCCCAACGGTTCTTTAGTAGCTCGCAGGCAAAAAAAGTACTTGGGTCAAAGTTAGATGAATTTGCTGCAGCCACGGCTGATGACATAGCACAATACTCCGGCCAGCTAAATCGTGGTGTTGGTTATGTTGTCGGCCAAAATATGATTCGTGGTATATCAGTGGTCGGCGTATTACTTTCTCTTGGTCAGGCGTGGGAATCAATTAAGAATGAAGATAAAACGGCGTTAACGGGCCATAGCTTAGTCGCCATTGCTAACGTTGCGCTAATGTTTTCTAGCTTACTTGGACCGGTCGGTTTTGCTGTTGCTATAGGCGTACTGGTTATTGGTACCGTCATGAGCTTTATGGGATATGATGATATCGAGAAATGGATAAAGGATTCCTTTTGGGGGATATCGGATAAATATTGGGCCATGGAAAGAAGAGAGATACCATTCTTAATTACCCGATCCTCACAAGGGCTATTAAATAAAGTAAGTAAAAAATTTGTTTGTACCGAAGAAAGTTCTGAGGATCTTAGGCTAAATGAAATTATACGAGATACTTTTGAAAGAGAACTTCGTTGGCATTATGACTTATCTGTTAAACTTGAGCTCAGATACTTGGATTATAATATCATTGAGGTTAATTGTGGCTCAATCATATATGAAGAAGATATTAGTAGTGTTAATTACAGAGTTTATGGATTTGTTACGCAAGAATTTTCTAGCTTGGGCGTATTAAAAGACTTGGAATATGCAGATAAGTTGAGAGAGGTAAATGCCGTCATACTTGATGGAAAAATAACTTATATTGAGAAATCGATCGCTACAATTCACTTTAATATAAATGAAAGGGCTGCAAAGCGACTTAAGTCTGAAGGGGAGCGTCTAGAGTATGAGGCTGAAGTAACTATGAAACAGCTTCATGGAAATGAATTAAATAAAAGAATAAGGTTTACTATAAAAATATGATTAAATTGGCTGAGTATCACTCCCGTTATGCTAAATTCATGTGCCTATTTATGGCTATTGCTATTTCTATCATGTTTTCAATGAAAGATGATATAAAAGGAAAAGGGTATTATGAAAGTATAAAGTATGACTTTAATAGGATTTTTTTTTATGAGGATATTTTAAGTAGTGATTGGGAACTGGATAAAAACTTCAGTACTGATTACTATGGTAATTTTGATAATTTTAAAGAAATAATGTTTGAAATGCATCACTCTACTGGCGATGTAGTTGGCATGATAATCAGCTTTTTGCTGGTAAACATGGTCATCCCTTACTTTATTATGGGTTATTTGTTCACGGCGGTTTTCCATCCCATCGTTGTCGATCCGAAGCGAAAAATTATTTATACCGTAAAAAGGGGAAAGGTGTATCTCTTTAAACGCTCAGATGTCTCCAATAGAGAGTATCCGTTCTTTGATGAAAAAGGCGCGGTCATCAGTTGTGACCACGGTAAAGGAGTATCTGTTCGATTAAAGTCAATCGATCGCGATAAATACAGAACATTCAAAATGGGCGTATTCCCTCCTTTTAAAGACATGCAAATATATTATTTGGATAAAATTTTTACTGCCCTCGATTATTCAGATGAATCAAGCAGAAAACATTACGCCCACACCGATTATTTTAGATACCTACGTTGGATCACCACTGTCAGCCTTTATCCTTCTTTCCTATGCAAAAAAGTTGATGACCCTCACTACCTAGCTCAAATTGACCAGTATTTAGCGACACGAGAAAAATGGAAGCACATAAAGAAATAAGGTTTACTATAAAAATATGATTAAATTGGCTGAGTATCACTCCCGTTATGCTAAGTTCATGTGTCTTTTTATGGCGGTTGCTATTGCTATAATGTTTTCGATGAAAGGGGATGTTAAAGGGGAAAACTATTATGAGGGTGTAGTTAGTGATTTTAATAGGATTTTCTTTTATGAAGATAAGTTAAAGCACGATTGGGAAAAGCTCGGTTATAGTGGTTTTTCTTTATATGGTAATTTTGATACTTATAAAGAAGAAATGTATGAAATGCATCACTCTACTGGCGATGTAGTTGGCATGATAATCAGCTTTTTGCTGGTAAATATGGTCATCCCTTACTTTATTATGGGTTATTTGTTCACGGCGGTTTTTCATCCCATCGTTGTCGATCCGAAGCGAAAAATTATTTATACCGTAAAAAGGGGAAAGGTGTATCTCTTTAAACGCTCAGACGTCTCTAATAGAGAGTATCCGTTCTTTGATGAAAAAGGCGCGGTCATCAGTTGTGACCACGGTAAAGGAGTATCTGTTCGATTAAAGTCAATCGATCGCAATAAATACAGAACATTCAAAATGGGCGTATTCCCTCCTTTTAAAGACATGCAAATATATTATTTGGATAAAATTTTTACTGCCCTCGATTATTCAGATGAGTCGAGCAGAAAACATTACGCCCACACCGATTATTTTCGATACCTACGTTGGATCACCACTGTCAGCCTGTATCCTTCTTTCCTATGTAAAAAAGCTGATGATCCTCACTACCTAGCTCAAATTGACCAGTATTTAGCGAACCAGAAAAAAAGCTCAGCATAATGCAGAGCTTTTCATTAACGGTGGGTCTGCCGCTGAGGGACAAAGGAACATTGCCTTATTAAAGGTTATGCTTCTCTGCCAACCGCTTAGCCATCTGGGAATGATCAGCAATCAGCTGCTGTGTATCTAGCCCCGGGATTTCACCATTAACAACGGTCCATTGACCTGCCACCATAACGCGATCGGCTTTATGCGCTCCGCATAATAGCAGCGCGGCTAAGGGGTCGTGGCTACCGGAAAAGCGCATTTCATCGAGTGTGAAAAGTGCTAAGTCAGCTTGCATACCCACGGCTATTACGCCCACATCATTTCGTCCAAGTACTTTCGCTGAGCCTGCTGTTGCCCAGCGGTAGGCGTCGAAATGCGTGACGCTAGACGATCCATACCGTAAACGTTGCAGGTATAATGCTTGACGCACTTCTTGGATCATATTCGATCCATCATTGGAGGCCGAGCCATCCACACCCAACCCTACGGGTGCCCCTGCGGCTTCAAGTTCTTTAACGCGCGCAATCCCCGAGGCAAGCATCATGTTGGAGGTAGGGCAGTGGCAGATACCGACTCCCGCGGCCCCTAGGCGCTTTATCTCATCATCATCGAAGTGTATACCATGCGCGAGCCAGGTTCGGTTCGATAACCAGCCGACACTTTCTAGGTAGTCTACCGTACGCATTCCAAAACGTTGCAGGCAGAATGTTTCTTCATCAATCGTTTCAGCCAGATGCGTATGCAACCGAACGTCGTTACGTTCCGCTAGCAATGCGCTAGCTTTCATGATCTCTGGTGTCACAGAGAAGGGCGAGCACGGTGCTAAAGCAATTTGTACTGTCGCGCCTTCACCTCGTTGGTGATAGCGCTGAATGAGACGCTCACTATCATCAATAATCTGCTGTTCCGTTTGCACAGTCGACTGCGGCGGTAGACCACCGTCGTCTTCACCTAAGCTCATAGAACCTCGTGTGAGCATGGCGCGGATGCCTAGTGCATTGACGGCCTCCACCTGCGCATCGATGGCCTCTTCCATACCGTTGGGAAACAAGTAGTGATGATCAGCCGCTAAAGTACAGCCTGATAGCATCAACTCAGCCATCGCTAGCGTGGTGGCTACCTTTAGCATCTCTGGCTCTAAGCCAGCCCACAATGGATACAAGGTTTTAAGCCACGGGAATAGCTCTTTATTCAACGCGTCAGGGTAAGCACGCGTGAGTGTTTGGTAAAAGTGGTGATGCGTATTGATCAACCCGGGCAAAACCACATGACGACTTGCTTCATAGGTTTGATCATACGCCGTCGTAGGTTGCTGGCCGCCAGCCACCAGCTCAACAATTTTACCGTCGTGAATAACAATACCGCCGCTCACGTCTTCGCCTTGGCTTGCGAAAATAGCGAGCGGATTTTTAATCCATAATGCGCCTGTACTGAGCGTCATAGAAAGCGTCTCTTAAAACTGTCAGTTTATTTTACAATCCTGTTAGCCCGCCGGATGGAAGGGCTTTCCAAGTGAAATAGGTGCAAACATTTTGCTTCGGCCTTGGTTACGCGACAACATCACCAATACCACCACGGTAGCCGCATAGGGCAACATGGCCATTAGGTTAGGTGACACTGCAAAGCCAAACCCTTGAGCCACCAAATGAAGAATGCTGGCTAAGCCAAAGAGATAAGCCCCTAACAGCACGCGCTCTGCTCGCCAGCTCGCAAACACCACCAGTGCGAGTGCAATCCAACCACGACCTGCACTCATGTTTTCGGCCCACAGCGGCGTATAAGCCAACGATAAGTAACCGCCCGCAAGCCCCGCCATGGCTCCGCCAAACGCAACGGCAAGATAACGCGTGCGCATTACAGGTAAGCCAATGGCATTTGCTGCATGCGGGTTTTCGCCCACGGCTTTGACGACAAGACCGGGGCGACTCGAGCGGAAAAACCACCAAATCGCGAGGAAGAGCACAAAGGAAAGATACACCACCAGATCTTGAGCAAAGAGCATTTTGCCAATGACTGGTATATCACTAAGAACAGGGATAGCGATCGCATTTAACCCATCGATGGGTTTGCCTACATAACTTGCACCAATAAAGGCTGACAAACCCGTGCCGAAAATCGTCAGGGCCAGACCTGTGGCTACCTGGTTAGCATTCAGGCCAAGCGCTATCATGGCAAATAGCTGCGACATAATGATGCCAGCCATCATCGCGACAATAAAACCAAAGAGTAAACTGCCGGTTAGCAAAGTGGTAATAAAGCCAGCCACCGCGCCCATCAACATCATGCCTTCTTGGCCGAGGTTAAGTACACCGCTCTTTTCGCAAACCATTTCGCCTAAGGCAACGATTAATAATGGCGTGCCAGTGCGGACCATGGCATATAAAATATTGGTAATTAGATCGATATCCATGATTATCCTCGCGCCGCCGTTGGCTTTTGGGTCTTTAATTTAATGCGATACGTAATCAACACATCACACGCCAACAGATAAAACAGCAGCATTCCTTGAAATAAGCCAGTAATGGCGAGCGGCATACCTAACTCAATTTGGGCCATTTCTCCCCCCATGTAGATAAGTGCCATCAACAAGCTTGCCAATAAAATACCCACTGGATGCAAGCGACCTAAGAAGGCAACAATGATGGCGGCATAACCGTAACCGGGTGATATTTGAGGTACTAGTTGGCCAATTGGCCCTGACACTTCACTAGCGCCGGCTAACCCGGCTAACCCGCCACTAATTAACATGGTAATCCATACGAGTTTTTTATCTTTAAAACCCGCTAAGCGAGCGGCACTGGCGTCTAGGCCCAGTACTTTTATTTGGAAGCCAAGGAAGCTGCGACTTAACAAAACCCACACAACAACAACGGCTAGCAGCGCAAAAAGAATACCCGCATGTACACGCGTGCCCTCAACTAAGGTAGGCAGCAGTGCTGAATCACCAAACATCGCTGACTCGGGGAAGTTATAGCCATCGGGGTCTTTTAAAGGGCCGTGGACGCTGTAGATAAGAAAATTAAGCGCAATATAGTTGAACATAATCGTGGTCAGTATCTCATTGGCATGAAAGCGAGTTTTTAACCACGCCGCCAAAAAAGCCCAAGCTCCGCCGCCAACCATGCCTGCTAGTAACACGACGGGCAGCACCCAAATACCCTCAACATCAATCACATTCACAGCAACGGCACTGGCTAACAGCCCGCCCATTAACAGCTGCCCCTCAGCCCCGATATTCCACACATTAGCGCGGTACACCACAGCTAAGCCAATGGCGCACAACATAATAGGTGCTGCCTTAACGCATAACTCGGATAAACCATAGACATCGGAGATGGGTGTATAGAGTAATGTCTTTAAAGCAAAAAGCGGGTCTTGCCCCTCTACGGCAAAAAAGATAGCGCCCGTAATAAGCGTGAGCAGGCCAGCCAAGACAGGCGATAAGTAAGCCATTGATGTCGATTGCTCGCCCCGCGGTTCTAGTCGAAAAAACATGATCTCTCCTTAGTGAGCTAGGTCGTGAGCTTTGGCTGTTGCGAACATTCCAGCCATCCAGCGACCGACCTCTTCAAGGGAGGTATCAGCTGTCGGTTTGATAGGGGATAGTTCACCATCACAAATTGCACATAGACGATCCGATATCAAAAACAGCTCATCTATATCTTCTGATACGACTAAAATAGCCGCTCCAGCATCGCGCAGTTCGATAAGCGCTTGATGGATGGCGGTTGCTGCGCCGATATCAACACCCCACGTAGGGTGGGCGGCAACCAGTAACTTCGGGTTTTGCAGAATCTCTCGTCCTATGATGAACTTTTGCAGATTACCACCCGATAAGCTTCGCGCATGGGTCTCACTGCTTGGCGTTTTTACTTTGTAATCGCCAATAATTTTTTGAGCATAGGCTTCTGTTTTTTTGTAGTTCACCATGCCGCGCTTAACTAACCCCGATAAGAAACCGGTAAGCAGCGCATTATCGCGCAAGCTCATATCAGGGACAGCACCACGGCCTAGGCGTTCTTCTGGTACAAAGGCTAAGCCTAACGACCGGCGCTGCTCGGGGCGCAATTGACCAACACCTTGATCCGCAAACCGAATAGTGTCGGGGCTTTCAACCGATTGCTCTCCACTCAACGCCGCTAATAACTCTTCTTGGCCGTTTCCAGCAACACCGGCAATGCCTACTATTTCGCCCGCATGTACTTGCAAGTCGATAGATTTTAAATCAACGCCAAAAGGGTCAGGGCTAAACAATGTTAAGCCTTCTACCGCTAAAAATACTGATTGGCCCGTTACCTTCGTATAATCCGTGCTGATCGGTGTTTCATCACCCACCATCATACGCGCCATACTAGAAGGGTCTTCTTGCGCGGGGATACAGTCTCCCGATACACGGCCACCACGTAATACAGTCGCGGAATGACACAGGGCCTGTACTTCATTTAATTTGTGACTAATAAATAGAATGCTGCAACCTTCACTGGCCAATTGGCGCAGGGTAACAAACAGCGTGTTGACTTCTTGTGGTGTTAAAACGGAGGTTGGCTCATCGAGTATCAGCAACTTTATGTCTTGTACAAGGCACCTAACAATCTCAACCCGTTGACGCTCACCTACGGATAGTGAATGAATATGGCGGTCTGGATTCAACGCCATGCCATAGCGTTCTGACACGTGACGGATTTTATCCGACAAGGCTTTCATATCCTTAGCCTCGTCGCCCAATGCTAAAGCGATATTCTCGGTGACAGTTAACGTTTCGAACAAGGAAAAATGCTGGAAAACCATACCGATGCCTAACTGACGTGCATGGGCTGGATCTTTAACTTCTAGCGGTTTTCCTTCCCATACCATCACGCCAGCATCGGGCTTTACGACACCATAAATAACCTTCATTAAGGTACTTTTACCCGCACCGTTCTCACCTAATAGGGCATGTATTTCTCCAGCACGGATCTCTAGATCAATCTGATCATTGGCAAGGCAGCCCGGGTATTGCTTGGTAATCCCCCGTAAGGATAAGCGCATCGGTTGCTCTGTCTTATCATCTATCGACGACATAGGTGTATCGTATCCTCTGTGTAATCGTTACAAGGCAGAACCGATTTACTCCGTTAAACCAATCCGCGCTGAATATAATGCAGCAGTTTACGAAGGCCATATACCAAAAAAAGCCCACGTTAAACGCCACTACCCGCGCAAAGATATAGCAAGAACCTAGCCAGCGGCTAAAAAGCCCGTTGTTTTTGCGAGTACTTTATTGTTGCTAAACGCACTAAACCTTCATATTTCCTGACCTTATAGTCAAGTTTTTAGGTGCAGCGTTTACTGTTTGGTGCCAACGACTTCTGTCATCACCGCTTTCAGCCAAGCCGATACCTGCACTGAATGCGTGCATTTTACACAAACCTGACCCAAAAGATGACTTAAAACATACATCTAACAGCGTCTCTTTTAAGACGGTGTGTAGAGATTTTTTTATTTTCATTTCACCTTTTTGCCGAGCTATTCGTTTAATCACTAGAGAACCATGATCACATACGCCAAAAGCGCGAAACGAATAGGTTTGCCGAATGTCCCATGATGATGAAATTAAACCCAAAAGCCGCACTAAATTGTGGTTTTTGGTACACAGTTGGTTAGCGATGCCTATCTGGCTATTTGTTTTTTTTGTTTGTTTAACCGGCTCAATCGCAACCGTTAGCCAAGAAATCGTATGGCTAATTGATCCGGCTGTACGTGCGAATCAACCTTCCGATAAAACACGTATCTTAAATTACGATGAAATAATTGATGTTGTGCATCAAGCTTCTCCGCAAGTTTATATAGAACGAATAACGCGGCCGGTTAAATCTCAGTTTGCGCTCAGTGCCGTCGTTAGCTACCCGGACTCCACAACCGCCACCGTTTATATCAATCCTTACACAGGCGCCATCCAAGGAACCGCCTCGGGGTTTGATTTTCGTCAGTTCATACGGGCTGTGCATGGTTGGCTATTACTGCCATTTGATAATGGATACACCTTCTATAGCTTTGGCTGGTACATCGTCAGCTTTTTAGGCATTCCCATGCTGCTCTCATTGATTACCGGACTTGTGGTGTATAAACGTTTTTGGCGAGGCTTTTTTAGCCCCCGTTTGCGCTTTAACCGTGGGTCTCGCGTATTTTGGGGCGATTTTCACCGTTTAGCAGGTATTTGGTCTATTCCGTTTATTTTAATTATTTCGGTGACCGGTATTTGGTTTCTGATTCAAGCCGCGCTGTTTGATAACAGTATCTCTATTTCAAGTGATGGCCCTCCTATTTATGTTGCGCGTGAGGATGTACCTAGTTCCATAGGGGACGAACCCGCCATGATTAGCCCTAGTGATGCCGTTGCTGTTGTGACTCAAGCCTACCCCAATGTCACAGCTGAGCGCGTGTCAGTGCCGGGCAATACATACAATCATTATGTAGTTGATGGTCGCAGCCAACGCTATCCACTTATCATTGAGCGCTTCTCGGTGAACCCTTATAACGGCAATATCGAAAAAGCTAAGCGCCTATCAGACCATACCTCGCTAGAACTGGTTACGGAATCGATGCGACCGCTGCACACGGGTGATTTTGTCGGTTTAACACTAAAGCTCGTTTATTTTTTCTTTGGCTTATTGCTTACCATGATGGTTTTTAGCGGCATGACTATTTGGACAAAGCGCACCTTTAAAGCTAGCCAGGCAATCATACGAGAGCGATCCCAACAAAAAAGGCAGCGCTCTCATCAGCCAGTTTTACAGGCTAAAGGGGAGGCGTCTTGATGAAAACAGCACAACACACCTCAGGACTGTCCAAAGCCGAACAAAAACGCAAACGTAACCAAAGCCTATGGTTTCGCTGGCGTTTCCATTTAAGCGGTTTACTCATCTTAATTCCATTGATTCTGACCCCTTTTTACATTGAGTTAATGGCCGTTTTTCGTGGCGATAACGGCTTAGGGTCACATGTGATTGGCTCACAATCGGTCGGGCCTTGGGAAGTCACCTTAGCTGAACAGTTCGAAACACCACCGCGTATGAATGGGCCAGCCGGTTACATGAAAGTATTTAATGCCGCCTTATGCGAGGCCTGTATCACCGAGGTTAAAGCCGTGTACTTACGTATTGGCAAACCCCGCAGCTTACGCACTGCTGGTGCGCTTGGTTTTGGCTCACCATACCGGCTGATGTTAGGAATTCCTGTCCCTGAAAATACCCAACTTGATGCTGATTTGTGGCTCACAGTCGAAGGCTGGGATGGATCAGTACACCATGCCACTTGGCCGTTAGCACAAGCCTCACCAGCCACCATAGAATTTCTGAAAAACTTGCAGGCGCACTAAATATGACCTTACTTTTTACTCTATATTCATCATTTCTTCGCGTGTTAACTCAGGCAGCAACAGCAGGACGCCGACCTTATAAAAAGCAGTGTGTAAACGTGAGTTTGAGCGTGATCTTGTTAGCATTAGCGACCCCAAGCTACGCGCATTTTCCCTTTTGCGAATGCACAATGGACGCAGGGAAAATCCAGTGCAAAGCGGGCTTTTCAGATGGCTCAGGAGCGTCAGGAGTAACGGTTGATTTGATTTCGTATGATGAAGAAATCATCCAACAAAACCAATTTAGCGAAGCGTCTACCGCCGAATTTGCCCCTTATGAAGGCGAGTTTTACATCCTATTAGACGCAGGCCCAGGCCATACCGTCGAAGTAGATTGGCATGATATCCAAGGCCTAAATCGATGAGTACGCTCGTTATTATCAAACCAGCGGGTGTGCGCCACGAGAACATAGGGGTACTGTTATTCGCGCTATTAGTGCTTGGTTTAGCGGCGGGGTATATTGACTATTCAGCCGCACCTCGCGCTGCGCAGCACTCCACCATGACAGATCAAATTGACTCTCGCCATGATCTCAACCCTATTGAACAAGGTCTGCATGCCGATCTCAAAGCGGCAGCAGAAGACATCCTATGGCGTCTAGCTGAGCAGGAACCTGTGACCCTGAAAGATCTCAACGATGATTTGATTCCCCCTTTTGCAAACGATGTGGTCAGCCAAGAACGGGGAGGCCACCAATGGCGTTTAGTGTCTACTCCCGACCAAGATTACTGGTTATATATTGGCTCAAGCGCCAAACCTTCAATCGCAGGTAGCTTTGCGCTGCTGGTCAATACAAACCTAACCCACAACACACCCCCGACATCCAAGGAATCGGCGGATGCGATCAAAGCCAGCCTGTGGTTTATAGCGAAGCCAGCACCCAATTTACCAACAACAGACAATCTGTTACCCAACCACTCAACTATCGAGAACGCATTAAAAACCGTCGGTTGGAAACAGGTTGTTTCTCACTTTGATGCCAGCGTTACTCGTCCCGGAACTTAATACCATGCCCGCTAATAGCAATCCCTTTATCCGTATCCTAGGCGTACTGATCGCCACCAGCGGATTACTGATTAGTCTCAACAGCCATGCCGCCCCGTTACGCATTGGCGTGACTCTGCACCCTTACTACAGCTATGTCTCTAATATTGTAGGGGAGTATGGCGAGGTTATTCCGATGATCCCCGAGGGCTTTAACCCTCATGCCTACGAACCGCGCGCAGAAGAAATCAAACGCGTAAGCACGTTAGATGTGGTCGTATTGAACGGTATTGGTCATGACGACTTTGCAGAACGGATGATAGCCGCCTCTGAAAAGCCGAATATACCAATAATAGAAGCGAACAAAGATGTTCCACTTTTACCGGCGATTGGTGCAATGAACCAATCCCGCCAAGGAGAAAACATAGTTAATGCCCATACTTTTTTATCAATTACCGGTTCGATTCGACAGATCCAAACCATTGCAAAAGAACTCGGCAAACTCGACCCCGAACACGCAAAGGCTTTTCGAAAAAACGCCCGACGTTACGCCAAAACTCTTCGTCAAATTCGTGCAGACGCGTTATCTCAGTTAACACAAATACCCGGTAACCAATTACGAGTCGCCACTATCCATGGAGCATACGATTACATGCTGCGCGAGTTTGGTATTGAGGTAACTGCCGTGGTTGAACCTGCACATGGTGTTGAACCTAGCCCCTCTCAACTGGCTAAAACCATTGATATGATTCGCAATCTCGATGTCGATATTATTTTCTCCGAACTCAATTTCCCATCGCCTTATGTCGATACTATCCGCCAAGAAACCGGCGTCCAGCTCTATCCGCTCTCCCATATTATTTACGGCGCGTATTACCCAGAAAAATTTGAAAAAGAGATGGCCGAAAATTTCCAAACCGTCGTGCAAGCGATTAAAGCAATATCTGCGGCGCACTCACCAGTGGCTGACCAAGCGACTAAGGAGACGCCATGAATGTTCAAGCAAAACCGGTTAGCCTGCGTGGGCCACACATTCATTTTAAAGAAGTCAGCTTACGGTATGGCCAAAGTCACATACTAGACGACATAAACCTCCATGTTAGCCCCGGACAAATCTTCTCTGTAGTGGGCCCAAATGGAGGAGGAAAATCGTCATTATTACGCTGCCTGTTAGGACAGGCGCCTCATACCGGGGAAATAAGTCTGCTGTGGCCTAATCAACCAGGCACCGTTGGCTACGTACCTCAGGCACTCGAATTTGACCGCAGTCTACCCATGACGGTGATGGATTTTATGCGGGCTCTCAGCTCAAAACGTCCCTCTTTTTTACCCCTTAAATCACAAGATAAAACGCGTATAACCAACGCGCTGGAACAGGTAGGGCTCAGCCAAAAAGCCAATCGGCGCATGGGAGATTTATCAGGAGGTGAGCGCCAGCGAGTCCTCATGGCACAAAGCCTGATCCCTAGCCCTGATCTACTTATCTTAGATGAACCCATGGCGGCCTTGGATGAAGCAGGAGTTCAGGTTTTCCAACGCTTGATCCAATCGCTCAAAGAGGAGGGGGTGACCATCGTATGGGTAGAGCATGATTTAGCCGCCGTTAGGCGTTTAGCTGATTCCGTCGTAGGTATTTGCCAGCAACTTTTATTTAGGGGCGACCCACGTGTAGAACTAACCCCTGAAAAAGCAATGCGCATGCTTACCCACCCCTTCTTTGCTGCTAACCCATAAGGGTACTCACTATGATGGATTCGTTACGTTTAAGCGTTCAACACTTAGCGTCTCACGGTTATTTACCCAGTTCTCTGGAGTACGGTTTCGCCTTTAACGCCGTATTGGCTGGACTGATTATTGGTCCCGTTTTAGGTTTGTTAGGCACCTTAGTGGTGGTCAAACGCCATGCGTTTTTTTCTGAAGCGGTGGGGCACTCAGCACTCACGGGTGTGGCGATTGGCATTCTATTAGGTGAATCCTATAGCGGGCCTTATGGTGCCTTATTTGGCTATTGCATCATGTTTGGCTTAGGCCTTAATTACCTCAAAAACCGGACAGGGCTGACAGCCGATACCCTCATTGGCGTGTTTCTTTCTCTGTCATTAGCGCTAGGTGCCAGTGTGCTCCTGATATTAGCGGGCCGTATCAATGTGCACATTCTGGAAAATGTGCTCTTTGGCTCAATTTTAACGGTGACTCACACTGACATTATTGTGCTAGCGGTTGTCGCTCTACTAGTGACGGCGCCTGTCATCCTATTTTATAACGCCTTTATGCTCGCAAGCTTTAATCCCGGCTTGGCTGCCGTCAGGCAAGTGCGAGTTAAAACGCTCGACTACCTATTTATCTTACTCGTGACCATAGTAACCGTGGCCTCAGTGAAAGTTATTGGGGCAGTTTTGGTCGGTGCGTTATTAGTTATTCCAGCGGCTGCCGCCAAAATTATCTCTCGGTCACTCACTATGTTCGTCACATTGAGCACCGTATTTGCCTTAGTAGCAACGCTCAGCGGCATTATTGTCCCTATGGAGTTGGCGCTTCCAGTCCCCTCAGGTGCAGCAATCATCCTATCAGCAGGCGTCATATTTTTGTCTGCAGTTCTTGCCCGAGCCCTTATCCCTAGCCTAAAAGGAAGCCAATAATGTTTAAACCAGCACTCGCCATACTCACATGTATCGCTTCTTGCTTAATGGCTTCAATGACTTTCGCCAGCGATACACACATTTTGACAGCTCACCCTGCCACCTATGCCATAGCCAGATCTCTTACACACGAAACAAGCATCAAGATTACCCCTGCCGCGCCGCTCAAATTACCCGCTTCTCGCTTGTATTCTTACTTGGCTGGCCGCGGCAAAACGAAATTAATCCCTTTGGCCCAAACCGCTAATGCTGTCATCACCTTACACTCGCTATGGCCAGACGATCCGATTTATCCACATAGTCGTCGCTCTAATATACGTATTGTCCCCATCGACGCCGCACAGCCCTTAGATCAAGCCTTACCCGGCATAGCCACTATGCCGCCCGATAATAATCCAGACTTATATGAGCACTTTAATTTAGCGCCGATGCCCGCAAACGGTGAACAATCCGCCCCTTGGTTATCCCCAACGGCTTTAGGACGCATGGTAGATATTGTGGCGCGTGATCTCATGTCACTTTCGCCATCAGACACCGCCCAGATTGAAGAAAACCTAGCCGCTATAAAACATGAACTCCTTGTGCAAAAAGCCAAGACAGATCAAGCTTTAGCGAATGCTGACTCGTTAGTAACGCTCGCCTTAGGGCCCCATTTTGGTTACTTAGCCGCCGACTTAGGGCTAGAACTAGTGGGGACCATCACCGCATCTTCCCGGGAATGGGATGATGCCCGTCTCTCGTTGCTCTCTCAATGGATAGCCGAAGAAGATGTTGCGCTCGTTTTAGTAGACTCACATACCGTTACGCCAGCCATGCTAACGAGTATTAAAGCCAGTGGGGCACAACCCGTCTCCTTAGTTGGCGCCGCATTAAATACGCTGACCCCGATTGATTGGATAGGGCAAAACGTAGCGGCTATAGAAAAAGCCAGCACTCAATCCGAGTAAACCTAAGGCCGCGGCTTTATAGGTGCAGCCATGTATTCTACGACGCTATTTGAGTGACATTTAAATCGCCCATATTGTAATGATAACGATTATTGTTTAGTTTACGTGTTTTATTCAACAACCGTTATCCAATACAGGCTTGCTTTACATGTCTACTCGCGAAACCATGGCCCCGAAAGAGTTTGAAAAGCTTTATCAGCTCCATCATTCTTGGTTGCGTAACGTGCTCTTTCATCTACTGGGTAATAACGAAGACGCCGCCGATTTAGCGCAAGATGCTTTTATCCGCTTATGGCATCGCCCTAAAACGTTAGACACCACACAGCAAGTACGCGCTTACCTGCGTGTTATTGCACGAGGCTTGTGCGTCGACCTCTGGAGGCGGCGGCAAGTAGAACAAGCTTGGTTAGATACTTTAGCCAACCACCCCGACATCGAAGCACCATCCACCGAGCATCAGGTCACTATATTGCAAGCACTAACCGATATTGATCATATGCTTATCTCATTGCCAAAAAATGTATCTAAAGCCTTTACACTATCGGTTATTCAAGGGAAAACAGGTAAAGAAATCGCTAACGAGCTGTCTGTAAGTGAACGTATGGTTCGCCATTACTTATCAAACTCGCAACTCAACCACCAGCTCACCACCTACGCGGCGATAGCCTGACATTATCGTCACCTCGCGCATTAACCCCAACCCCTCTCAAACAGCAAATCTGTACTGACTTAAAAAATTGGCAGAATTTGTGCATTATTAAAAAAACTGACCAACTAGACAGGTTTCTTGTACTATAGGGCCGTTTATTATAGGCCTCTATTATAGACCTAACCTGTTTAAGTATCTGAAACTATAAGATAAAAGTCAGAAAACTTGTGAGCTGTCGTTAGTTTATAACAACGTCAATTCCGCACTGTAAACGCACAAGCCGCCATGATGTGGCACAAAATGAGGCATAGAGAATGGATCCTTATCTGAACGATTGGCTAAGCTTGGTTATTCGTTTTTTACACGTCGTAACGGCAATTGCTTGGATTGGCGCATCGTTTTACTTCGTGTGGCTCGACAACACATTACAGACACCCCCCGATTGGAAAAAAAAGAAGGGGATCTCAGGTGACTTGTGGGCAGTGCATGGTGGCGGTTTCTACGAAGTAGCTAAATACAAATTAGCTCCCGAAAGCATGCCGGAAACCCTCCATTGGTTTAAATGGGAGGCCTATAGCACATGGATTACCGGCTTTTTGATGCTGATACTGATTTATTATATCGGTGCAGATGCCTACTTAATTGACCCAAATAAAGCCGATATCAGCCAAACGACGGCCATATTGATCGGAGTAGGGGCTATTTTTGGTAGCTACTTTATCTATGATTTTGCCTGCAAAACGCCACTGGTTGAAAAAGGCCTGTTATTTGGCATTGTAATGCTAGTGTTACTGACGTTTTTAGCTTGGTTGCTCGGTTTAGTATTTAGCGATCGCGGTACATATATTCACATTGGTGCGATTATCGGTACTTGCATGGCGGCCAATGTGATGACGGTTATTATGCCCGGGCAAAGAGCACTCGTAACAGCGGTAGAGAAGGGCGAAGCCCCTGACCCTAAGTACGGTTATAACGCCAAACTGCGCTCTGTACACAATAACTACGCCACGTTACCCGTACTCTTTATTATGCTGAGTAATCACTACCCAATGACCTTTGGCCATGAATACGGCTGGCTAGTACTCGGCGCTATCATGTTAATCGCAGCATGGGCACGCCACTTCTTTAACTTGCGTCACCGCGGTATCGTTAAGCCTTCCATTCTAATTTCCGCTATTGTGGCTTTTGCCGCGCTGGCATGGGTATTAAAACCAACACCCATCGAAGCGGTTGAAGGCTCTACCGGTTTAACGGATGCACAAGCCATCACACTAGTGAAAGATAAATGCGGTACCTGCCACAGCAAAGCGCCAACCGATGATGTTTTCACCGTTGCACCCTCTGGTGTTATGTACGATACAAGCGACGAAATTATGAACTGGCTGCCCCGTATTCATGCCCGAGCCATTATCTCTAAGGATATGCCGTTTATGAATAAAACCGAGATGACCGATGAGCAGCGTGCGCAATTATCCGAATGGATTACTAAAAAGCAGGCAGCCAAATAGCTTATCGCTATAAGATTTCACTCTTGTGAACCGTACGTGCCACATGGATTCCGAGCCGCTTAGCCATCCTAGTTAAGTTAGCTCGGTCCATTTCTAAACGTCGTGCTGTTACCGCCCAACTTCTCCTTCTTTACGAAGTCGCTGGTGGATGAGGTCACGCCAAAATACCGCTGTAGCGTATCTTAAGCCCGCTTAATATCGACAGTTTTATGAGAAGGCTACCTCATTAACAATCCAAGCAACAGATTCTTGTTGTTGCTGCTGAGTTGGAGCGGTAAAGCTTTATTTGGCTTACCTCAGACTGACACCACAACCCTTCAAAATAATATGGATCAATGTATCGCTGGCGGAATCATAATGACGGTTTGCTAACGGGTGGCTACCGAGTGCAGATTCAATCTGCACCGCAAAATCGGCGTAATGTTGAGTTGATGACCAGAGCAAAAAGATCAGGTGCGCCGGATCAATAGGGTCCATCTTTCCTTGATCGATCCAGCTTTGGAAAACAGCGGTTCGTTG
Organism: Neptunomonas phycophila; assembly: GCF_001922575.1. Classification (NCBI taxonomy): domain Bacteria; kingdom Pseudomonadati; phylum Pseudomonadota; class Gammaproteobacteria; order Oceanospirillales; family Oceanospirillaceae; genus Neptunomonas; species Neptunomonas phycophila. Next base: position 100,787 of record NZ_MRCI01000003.1, read on the forward strand.
ATCAAACCAGGCTTGATAACCATCGCTGAAATAATCTTGCAGTTGAGGGGCGCCGCTAATAATTTCTTTAGCGAATAAACGCGAAGCGAGAGGATAGGCCCTCGCAAAATGAATTTTTTCTCGAATATACTCGGGTAAGACTTCTGCCGGGTTATGTTCAGGCGTTAGGTCATTAAGGGTGTTATCCCATAGCTCAATCGCTTGCTTGAGCACTGCCGTATATAGGCCCAGTTTATTTTTGAAGTAATAGTGCAAATTGGCCTTAGGCAGCTCAGCACGATCAGCAATTTTTTGCATACTCGCACCTTTAAAGCCATATAAAGCAAACTCCTCTTCCGCCGCGCGGAGTATTACCTCCTCGTTCTTTTGACGGATACGCCCTACATTTGGGGCGTCCTTTTCAACATCTACTGTCATTCATTAACCCCCACAGGACTCGCCCTCACTCATAGCAAAGTGGCTCACCTAATAACACAAGTCTTTATGATCAGTGCCACAAAAAGCAGCTATTATAGCGGCAGGGAAAAGATAACCACCTACTTAATTACCACTAGCAACAGCGTGGACTCTTCAGTAGGTGGTTAGTACGTAATAGAGGTGTTAGCTTAGCGCATTATTTAGGTTTTAATCGGATCTATCGCATCCGCAATTTCTGACTTAGCCACAGACTCTACACTAGCTGTTTGGCTCGCATCCTCTTCTGGCAAGATAAGACTTAAGATAATCGCCGATAAACCACCTGTGGTAATCGCTGAGCCAAAAATATTTTGTACCACTTTTGGCATTTGACTGAGCACTTCTGGATTTAGCGCAACGCCTAAACCCGTACCGAACGCGACAGCCATAATTAACATACTGCGTCGCCCAAGTGGCTCAGAAGCCAGGATCTTGATACCTGCGGCCGCGACGGTACCAAACATAATTAGCGTCGCTCCACCTAGAACAGGTTTAGGTATCATCTGCAGCACTCCACCGATAATAGGGAAGAGGCCTAAAATAACTAAAATGCCGGCAATAAAATAACCCACATAACGACTTGCCACCCCAGTTAACTGAATTACGCCGTTGTTTTGGCTAAACGTTGTATTAGGGAAAGTGTTAAATGCCGCTGCTAACATTGAGTTGAGCCCATCGGCAAACACGCCCCCTTTAATTCGGCCGATATACTCATCTCCTTTTATGGGTCGTTTAGAAATCAAACAGTTCGCCGTTAAGTCGCCAGTAGACTCAATAGCGGTAATCAAATAGATCAACGCAATGGGTAAAAACGCAGACCAATCAAATGAAAAACCGTATTTAAAGGGAACGGGAATAGAGATAGCAGGCAAAGCGGCTAAATTACCAAAGGACAGTTTTCCCATAAAAGCGGCAACGACACACCCCGCTATTAAGCCGATGATAATAGACGATAAGCGTAACCAAGCATTGCTAGAGCGATTAAGCATGATGATTGTAACCAGTACAAATCCTCCCAATGCTAAATTCGCACCACTGCCAAAGTCCGGAGCCTTAAAGCCACCGGCTAAGTCAGTGACTCCTACTTTAATTAAGCTTGCACCAATAATAGTAATCACGATACCCGTCACAAGCGGGGTGACTATGCGACGTAATTTACCAATGAATTGGCTCAGTACAATCTCAACGAATGCACCTAAAAAACACACACCGACAATCAAGGACAGAATCTCTTCTGGCCCGCCACCTTTACCTTTAGCGATAAAGCCAGCCGCTAAGACAGAGCTTAAAAATGCAAAACTAGTCCCTTGTACACACACCATTCCCGAGCCAATACCCCACGGTCGACGCGCCTGAATAAAGGTTCCCACACCGGATACGATTAGCGCCATGCTAATCAAATACGGAATATGTTCTCCTAAGCCTAGCACGCCACCAATAATCAACGTGGGTGTAATTATCCCCACGAAGCTGGCTAATACATGTTGTAACGCTGCAAAAACGGCCTCCAAAAAAGGTGGCTTATCATCCAATTGATACAGTAGTTCTGAACCTGTTCCTTGCTCTTTCATGGGGATCTCCCGCTTGTTGATATAGCGCCTTCAATCTTGAATAAACGGGTTATTTAGGATTAAAGCCAATCTTACTGTGCTGTATAGCAAAAACCTGACCAATTGATCAGAAAAAATGAATTTAAATATAAGTTATTGATAGTATTAACATTTATGAAGATACACACGGCTGTTCTCATAGATCGTTCAAATAGCTAATGCATCATAAAAGAGCTCTTTAAGAGAAAAAGCGACATTTTGGGGAAATTTATTGGCTAGGTTATACACAGGAAGCCGCTGTAATTTTATCCTAGTAGTTAAAGAACACGACGACATCTAGTAGTTAGTCACAATTGCATCCACACAACTTATGCACAGAAAAAGTTTTCAACAAGCCTAAGCTATTGAAATTATTTACTATTCACAAAGTTATACTGAAGTTATTATCTGTTAGCGTTTATGCTCTGCAATAAACCTGTGGATAAATCCAAGCACACGTTTTTTACACTTATTAACATACTACACAGGTTTATACACAAATTTTCCTCTTAAGCATCCACGGATGTAATAAAATTAAATCGTTTGTGAATAAGCTATGTAAGGCAAGGGGTAAGAGATGGGGGTAATCATGTGAATAAATAGGGGTGTGCATAACTAGGCTTTTTACACACAGGCTATCCAAAACATGAACAGAGCTAAATGACAGAATTACGCCGCAGTTGTCATTGCTATAACTTATTGATTATTATGGTTAAATATTGGATACAAACAGAAAAGAGGTTCCCTTATAATAACAACCATAACAATACTTCTTTCTTTATATACATATATATTCTTTCTTTAGTTAATAAAAAGAAGAAAATTATATTTGGTTAATTTTTAACCATTTCTTCCTGATTAACTCCGCTGTATAATGCTCGGCCCGTTTTCCTAATACCGTCTTCAACGGAAGGAAAACATCGATTTATTACATTGTTTGAGGGTTGTGTTTTGGATTATCCGGATCGCTTTGATGTCATTGTTATTGGCGGTGGACATGCAGGTACTGAAGCTGCATTAGCTTCTGCTCGTATGGGTGCCAAAACTCTATTGCTTAGCCATAACATCGAAACGTTAGGCCAAATGTCATGCAACCCAGCCATAGGTGGTATTGGTAAGAGCCATTTGGTTAAAGAAATTGATGCACTTGATGGTGCAATGGCTAAAGCAGCAGATAAAGGCGGTATACAATTTCGGGTATTAAATTCTCGAAAAGGGCCTGCTGTAAGAGCAACACGAGCTCAAGCTGACCGTATTCTTTACAAAGCGGCGATTCGCGAAATTTTAGAAAACCAACCAAACTTACAATTATTCCAGCAAGCTGCGGACGATTTGATCGTCGAACAAGATCAAGTCAAAGGCGTTGTTACACAAACAGGTATTCGTTTTTATGCCGAGTCTGTTGTACTAACGGCGGGCACCTTTTTAGGTGGGGTTATTCATATTGGTTTGGATAATCATTCAGGTGGCCGCGCTGGTGATCCTCCTTCAATCGCTCTCGCTAAACGTTTACGTGAAATGCCGTTTAGAGTGGATCGTTTAAAAACGGGAACACCCCCCCGTATTGATGCACGCAGTGTTGATTTTTCAGTTATGCAAGAACAGCCCGGCGATACTCCTCTGCCTGTCATGTCTTTCATGGGCTCGGTAGACGATCACCCTCAGCAAATTAGTTGTTACATTACTTATACTAATGAGCGCACCCACGATATTTTACGCGCAGGGTTAGATCGCTCACCGATGTATACCGGAGTGATTGAAGGGGTTGGGCCACGTTACTGCCCATCGATAGAAGATAAGATCATGCGTTTTGCTGATAAAAATCAGCATCAAATCTTTGTTGAGCCCGAAGGGTTAACGACGCACGAGCTTTACCCAAACGGGATATCAACCAGTTTACCTTTTGATATTCAATTGGCCGCTGTGCGCTCGATTAAGGGGTTTGAGAACGCACATATTCTTCGCCCTGGTTATGCCATCGAATATGATTACTTCAACCCACAAGACTTAAAGCACACACTTGAAACTAAGTATATGAACGGTCTTTATTTTGCCGGTCAAATAAACGGTACAACGGGTTATGAAGAAGCAGGTGCGCAAGGGTTATTAGCAGGCTTAAATGCGGCAGCTCGCTCTCAGGGTAAAGATCAATGGTATCCGCGTCGTGATGAAGCGTATATTGGTGTGTTAGTTGATGATCTAATTACGATGGGCACCTCTGAACCGTATCGTATGTTTACCAGCCGTGCGGAATACCGTTTAATTCTGCGAGAAGATAATGCCGACCTGCGTCTGACCGAAAAAGGGCGAGAACTAGGTTTGGTAGGTGATGAACGATGGGCTGCTTTCTGTAAAAAGCGTGAATCTATTGAACTAGAACAGCAGCGCTTGCGCAGTACATGGATTCAACCAAATACCCCTGAAGCCGAAAAACTAGCGGCTAAGCTCTCTTCTCCTATGAATCGAGAATATAACTTAGCTGATTTATTAAAGCGCCCTGAGCTATCGTATGCCGACGTGGCTACCTTGAAAGGTGAACATCAAGAAGATCCACAAGTCGCTGAGCAGGTTGAAATTCAATTTAAATACGCTGGCTATATTGATCGTCAACTAGAAGACATTGAAAAGATGCGCCTTCAAGAGGACACACCTCTGCCGGAATCTTTCGACTATGACATCATAGGCGGGTTGTCGAACGAGCTGAAAAGTAAATTGAATCAGCAACGCCCTTCAACGTTAGCACAAGCATCCCGTATTCAAGGAATGACACCGGCAGCTATTTCTCTGCTGTTAGTTCAGTTGAAAAAACAACAAATGCTAAAAAAACAAAAGGTGGCTGGTTAATGGAACTGACACAACGTCGTGCTTTACTGGAGAAGCGTATCAAACAGATGTCGCTAGAAGTCTCAGCAACACAGTTGGATCAGTTAGTTGATTACTTAGGGTTATTGGAAAAGTGGAATAAAGCATTTAATTTAACCGCTATTCGTAACCCTGAAGAAATGATAGATCGTCATTTGGTTGACAGCCTGAGTGTCTTAAATATTGTTCAAGGGCCACGTATTGTAGACGTGGGCAGTGGACCTGGATTACCCGGTATTCCGTTAGCTATTTGTCGCCCGGATCTGTCTGTAACAACACTTGACAGCAATGGCAAAAAAACGCGTTTTCAAAACCAAGTTAAATTAGCACTCGGTTTAGATAATCTCACCATTATTAATGGCAGAGCTGAGCAGTGTGAAGCCGAGCCATTTAATGAAGTGATCTCGCGCGCATTTGCCTCATTGTCTGATATGATCACATGGACTCGGCAGTTATGTGCGACCGATGGTGTGTTTTTGGCAATGAAGGGACAATACCCCGCAGAAGAAATCGCGGCCATGCCAGAAGGGATTCGTCTTAAAACCACTCATCCACTGACTGTACCGGGAACCGATGGAGAAAGGCATCTGATCGTGCTTGAGCATGTACCAGAGAGAGGATAAGCGTGGCAAAGATTCTAACCATTACGAACCAGAAAGGCGGCGTCGGTAAAACAACAACCTGCGTTAATCTGGCTGCTTCATTAGCTGCTACAAAGAAACGTGTCCTCATGATCGACCTTGACCCTCAAGGTAATGCCACAATGGGCAGCGGTGTCGATAAACACGAATTAGAATACTCCGCCTATGAAGTACTCACTGATCAATGTGAAGTGACACAAGCCGTATTGACAGGTTTACCTGTCGGCTATGATGTTATTGGTTCTAATGGTGATCTTACGGCAGCGGAAGTCGAGTTATTGCAATTACCTCGACGAGAGTTCCGGATGAAAAAGGCACTGTTAAATATTGCTGATCAATATGACTTCATCTTAATTGATAACCCACCGTCGCTTAACTTACTGACGGTCAATGCGTTAGCTGCTTCCTCTGGTGTCATTATTCCCATGCAGTGCGAATACTACGCGTTGGAAGGAATCAGTGCCTTAATAGGTACTATCGATAAAATCAATAAACGTTTAAACCCTGAATTACGTATAGAAGGGATTTTACGGACCATGTTTGATCCGCGAATGAGCTTAACTAAGGATGTATCAAATCATCTAGTCGAATACTTTGGCGATAAAGTGTACCGCACAGTCATCCCGCGTAATGTTCGTCTAGCTGAAGCACCATCTCATGGATTGCCAGCCTTACTTTATGATAAAAATTCTCGCGGATCGGTGGCTTATTTAGCATTGGCCGGGGAGCTTATTCGCAAAACAAACAAAGCAAGTACTGAAGCCTCTGTCCCAGAACAAACAGAACATCAGCAAGCAACGCAACAGGATTAATTGAGTTATGGTTAAAAAAAGAGGCTTAGGTCGTGGTCTGGATGCATTATTAGCCAGCGTTAATACGGTAGAAGAAGTTTCTGTTGAGTCTGCTTCGGACAGTGATCACGTATCAAGCGCGGCTAAAGACATGAGTGATGGCTATCGTCTTATGTCTGTGGATGTCATCGAACGTGGACGTTATCAACCACGTCGAGATTTAGAACCCGAAGCCTTAGAAGATTTAGCAAACTCAATTCGTGCGCAAGGCGTTATGCAGCCAATTGTCATACGACCAATTGAAGCCGAAGGCCGTTATGAGATTATCGCGGGTGAACGCCGTTGGCGCGCTTCTCAAATGGCGGGTTTGACTGAAATACCGGTCGTGATAAAAGATGTGCCCGATGAAGCCGCTATAGCGATGGCGCTTATCGAGAACATTCAACGCGAAAATTTAAACCCAATGGAAGAAGCTATAGCGCTCCAGCGTCTGCAAGACGAGTTTGAATTGACGCAACAGGAAGTCGCCGATGCCGTCGGTAAATCTCGTTCGGCCGTAACTAACCTATTACGCTTAATGAAGCTTACCAGCGATGTTCGTATGTTACTTGAGCATGGCGATATAGAAATGGGTCATGCAAGAGCCTTGCTTGGTTTAGAAGGGCTGAAACAAGTCAGTGCAGGTAACGAAGTGGTGGCCAAAGGCTTATCCGTGCGCCAAACAGAAGAGCTAGTGCGTAAATGGCAAGCAACTACGCCTGAAAAAGCACCGAAACAAACACAATTACCCAACCCTGCTCTGGATTCTATTGCGACTAGCTTATCCGAACGCCTTGCGGCTAAGGTGACGATAAATCAAAACCAAAAAGGCAAAGGTAAAATCACGATTGCCTATGATTCGCCCGAAGCATTAGATACACTCTTGAACTCACTAAAATAAGGTGTAAAAGCATCGAATAACAAGCGTGAGTTCTGTAGGATAACAAAATGGCAATGTCGCACTTTATTTGGCATAAATACCACCCTAAGTGCACATAAAGCCGCCTAAAGAGCTATTTAGAATAAAAACTCGGGACATTAGTATGATCTGCGCTAAGACATTAGTGCAAATCCCGACAGTAGCTAGTTGAGTATCGGGGCTGAACCCCATATAATCGGCACGCTATTTGGATACAGTGTTCCAAAATAGGGCATAAAGAGTTTGATTTGCACGTGAACGAAAGCCAAGCCATCAAACCGGGTAAGCATACCCGTGAGACGCGAAAACGCGCTTTCAGAGTTCTCGGCGTTCAAGCTGGCATCGCGTTAATTGCCGCCGCTATCGCTCTAACAAATGGAGTCGTAGCTGGCTATTCAGCGTTGTTAGGTGGTGTCATTTATTTGATTCCACAAACCTATTTTACATGGCGCGCTTTATCGCTCCGTAATTTTGGCTCGGCACGAGCTGCACTTGCGGATATGTACATCGGTGAAATATGGAAAATGATGATTTACTTGGTTTGCTTAGGCTTAGCCTTGTTCTTCGTTAAACCGATAAGTCCATTTTCCATATTTTCAGTTTTGATTTTGCTGCATTTAAGCCATGGCTTTCTGCAGATAAAACTGAATAACCGATTCCTAAAACTTTAAACTTAACGAGAGAGCTGAGAATGGCTAGCGGAACTATCACATCCTCAGAATATATATCCCATCACCTTACCAATCTTACGTTTGGTAACCACCCTGAAAACGGCTGGAGCTTTGCTCATTCAGCGGTTGAAGCGGCGGAGATGGGTTTCTGGGCTATCAACGTTGACACAATGCTATGGTCGTTAGGCCTCGGTATCCTATTTTTATGGCTTTTCCGAAAAGTCGCTAAAAATGTTACTGCGGGCGTACCTAATGGCACACAAAACTTTATCGAATCGATCGTCGAGTTTGTTGACGATAACGTTAAAGGCATCTTCCACTACAAAAATGCGGTGATAGCACCGTTAGCACTGACTATCTTCGTCTGGATCTTCCTGATGAATACGATGGACCTTGTGCCTGTAGATTGGATCCCGTATGTTGCCGGCCAAATGGGCATCCACTTCATGAAAGTGGTACCTACAACTGACGTAAACGCAACATTAGGTATGGCGTTTAGCGTATTTGGCTTGATTGTTTACTACAGCATCAAACAAAAAGGGTTTGGTGGCTTCTTTGCTGAATTGGCTTTCAATCCGCTCGGTAAATGGTTACTACCATTTAACTTGTTCCTGGAAGTCGTTGGCTTGCTCGCTAAACCAGTATCACTGGCATTGCGACTGTTCGGTAACATGTATGCGGGTGAGATGATCTTTATCTTGATTGCTTTGCTGCCATTCTGGCTGCAATGGATCCTGTCGGTTCCATGGGCAATTTTCCATATTTTGGTAATCACGCTGCAGGCATTCATCTTCATGGTATTGACTATTGTTTACTTAGCAATGGCGCATGATGATCACTAAAACGTGATACAACCTAAAAAAGTTTAACTTTAACCAATTAACTTTAACCTTAACTTTAAAAAAACTTGGAGATAATCTGATGGAAATGGCTACTGCGCTAGTATTTCTGGCTGCTGCACTGATGATGGGTCTGGCTGCTATTGGTGCTGCTGTAGGTATCGGCATGCTGGGTGGTAAATTCTTGGAAGGTGCTGCACGCCAGCCGGAATTGGTTCCACTTTTGCGTTCGAACTTCTTCATCGTAATGGGTCTAGTAGATGCTGTACCTATGATCGGTGTTGGTCTTGGCATGTACCTGATGTTCGCTGTTGCGGGCTAATAAGTAGTCGACAATATGAACTTCCCTTGTCGGGATAACTACTTTTTAGAACAACCGCGAGAGGTAATGGCGTGAATATCAATCTAACCATCATTGGTCAGGCTATCGCTTTCGCCATCTTCGTTGTGTTCTGCATGAAATACGTGTGGCCTCCTATTACGGATGCCCTAGCAGAACGTAAAAAGAAGATAGCTGAAGGCCTTGACGCTGCAGAACGTGCTAAGCGCGATCTGGAATTGGCGCAAGAACAAGCTGTTGCAAACATGCGTGAAAGCAAAGAGCAAGCAGCCGCCATCATCGAACAGGCTAATAAGCGGGCTAACCAGTTAATCGAAGAAGCCAAAGAAACCGCACGTGCGGAAGCTGAGCGCGTAACCGCATCAGCACAGGCAGAAATCGAACAGGAAGTTAACCGTGCTAAAGAAGAACTCCGTTCACAAGTTGCTGTATTAGCAGTAGCAGGTGCAGAGAAAATTCTTGGTGCTTCGGTTGACCAAGCAGCCCACGCTCAGCTGGTTGATAAACTAGCAGCGGAGCTTTAAGCGAGGTTTACGATGGCTGAACTCAATACAGTCGCTCGTCCTTACACGAAAGCTGCCTTCGAATTTGCGAATGACAAAGGTGCTTTGGATCAGTGGTCCGCGATGCTTGCAACACTGAGTGGTGTTGCAGCAGACAGCGATATGGCTAAGATTCTAAGCAACCCATCGCTTAGCAGTGAACAGAAAGCGGGTACGCTCATTTCTGTCTGTGAAGATTACTTAGATGAGTCAGGCAAAAACCTGATTCACTTACTCGCAGAAAATGATCGTCTCGCTCTGTTACCTGAAATGAGCAAGCAATTCGAGCAGCTCAAAGCTGTTCTACAGCAGTCTGTCGATATTGAAGTGACAACTGCCTACGAACTGGATGAGCAGCAGCAACAGAAATTAACTCAGGCTCTCAGCGCTAAGCTGGGTCGTGATGTGAAAATGACAACTGAAGTGGATCAAACCATTTTGGGTGGTGTTGTAATTCGCACGCAAGACCTGGTAATCGACGGCTCAGTTCGCGCCCGTTTGGCGAAGCTGGCTGAAGCTCTGAATTCCTGAGATTGAGGAATAATCATGCAGCAACTGAATCCATCTGAGATCAGCGAGATTCTCAAGAAGCGCATCGAAAAACTGGATGTGACTTCTGAAGCCCGAAACGAGGGCACTATCGTCAGCGTATCCGATGGTATCATTCTGATCCACGGTCTAGCTGACGTTATGTACGGGGAAATGATTGAATTCCCTGGCGGTGTTTACGGAATGGCACTCAACCTAGAGCGCGATTCAGTCGGTGCCGTAGTATTGGGTGATTACCAGAACTTGGTAGAAGGCATGACGGCTCGTTGTACTGGCCGTATCCTTGAAGTACCAGTTGGCCCTGAACTACGTGGCCGCGTTGTTGACGCACTGGGTAACCCGATTGATGGCAAAGGCCCAATCGAATCTAAATTGTCTGACGCTGTTGAAAAAGTAGCGCCAGGCGTTATCGATCGTCAATCAGTTGATCAGCCTGTACAAACAGGTCTGAAAGCGATTGATGCGATGGTACCAGTAGGCCGTGGCCAGCGTGAGCTGATCATCGGTGACCGTCAGATCGGTAAAACAGCTATTGCAATCGATGCAATCATCAACCAAAAAGATACCGGCGTGACTTGTATCTATGTTGCGGTTGGTCAGAAGCAATCGACTATTGCAAACGTAGTACGCAAACTGGAAGAGCACGGCGCAATGGATCACACCATTGTTGTTGCGGCTGGCGCAGCTGATCCTGCAGCAATGCAGTTCTTGGCTCCGTACACAGGTTGTACTATGGGTGAATACTTCCGTGACCGTGGTGAAGATGGCCTGATCGTATACGATGACTTGACTAAACAAGCCTGGGCATACCGTCAGATCTCACTATTGTTACGTCGTCCACCGGGTCGTGAAGCATACCCTGGTGACGTATTCTACTTGCACTCTCGTCTACTTGAGCGTTCAGCACGTGTAAACGCTGATTACGTTGAAAAGTTCACGAACGGTGAAGTAAAAGGTAAAACAGGTTCTTTGACTGCTCTACCAGTTATCGAAACCCAAGGCGGTGACGTTTCTGCATTCGTACCGACTAACGTAATCTCCATCACTGATGGTCAGATCTTCCTGGAAACTAGCCTGTTTAACTCAGGTGTACGTCCAGCGATCAACGCTGGTTTGTCTGTATCCCGTGTAGGTGGTGCGGCACAAACTAAGATCATCAAGAAGTTAGGTGGTGGTGTTCGTTTGGCATTGGCACAGTATCGTGAATTGGCAGCTTTCGCTCAGTTCGCATCTGACCTAGATGACGCGACACGCGCTCAGCTAGAACACGGTCAGGCTGTTACTGAGTTAATGAAGCAGAAGCAGTACACACCTATGTCTGTTGGCGAAATGGGCTTGTCTCTATTCGCAGCAAACGAAGGTTTCTTGAAAGATGTTGAACTGAACAAGATCCTGGATTTTGAAGCAGCACTTATCTCATTCTTTAACAGCGAATACGCTGACCTGATGGACTCTATTAATAAGTCAGGTAACTTTAACGATGAGATCGCTTCACAATTTAAAGCGGGTATCGAGAAGTTCAAGTCAACTCAAACTTGGTAAATGTGGCGCAGTAGTAACATGTTAATCAGGTTACTACTTACCCTTTACTAGGCGGAACTTAGGTAGCGGAACTATGGCAGTCGGAAAAGAGATAAAGACGCAAATAGCGAGCATCGGCAGCACACGCAAAATTACTAGCGCTATGGAAATGGTAGCTGCAAGTAAGATGCGTAAGGCTCAAGATCGCATGCAGTCTTCCCGCCCGTACGCTCGCAGTATCCGTGGTGTTATTCAGCATTTGGCTAAATCAAATCCTGAATACAAGCACCTTTACATGCAAGAACGTGAGGTTAAGCGTGTTGGTTACATTATTGTAACGAGCGATCGCGGCCTGTGTGGCGGTTTGAACGTTAACGTGTTCAAAAAAGCCGTTCAAAGCATGAAAGAATATAACGATCGCGGTGTTGAGGTAGATATCTGTGCCTTAGGATCAAAAGCGATTACTTTTTTCAAAAGCTACGGTGGTAACGTTGTTGCTGCTAAAAACCAACTGGGCGATACGCCAGAGATTGCTGACTTAATTGGTTCAGTAAAATTGATGTTGGATAGCTTTGCCGAAGGTAAAGTGGACCGTTTGTACATTGTTGGTAACGAATTTGTTAACACAATGACGCAAACTCCATTCGTTGAACAGGTGCTGCCACTGAAGGCAGAAGACGACGACAAGCTGATGAATCATCATTGGGACTATTTGTACGAACCAGACGCGAAAGCATTGTTAGAATCTCTGCTTAGACGTTATGTCGAGTCTCAAGTGTATCAAGCAGTTGTTGAAAATAACGCCTGCGAGCAGGCCGCGCGTATGTTAGCAATGAAAAATGCGACAGATAACGCTGGTGACCTTATTGACGAGTTACAAATGGTTTACAACAAAGCTCGTCAAGCTGCGATTACTCAGGAAATTTCTGAGATCGTTTCAGGTGCTGCGGCTGTTTAATACGGTAACGGGTTAAAAAATAAAGAGGATCCGAACATGAGTAGCGGACAAATTGTTCAGATTATCGGCGCGGTAGTCGACGTGGAATTCCCACGTGACAGCGTACCGAAAATTTATGACGCGCTGACCGTATCAAAATCCGGTCTAACGCTAGAAGTTCAGCAGCAGCTGGGTGATGGTGTTATACGTGCGATCGCTATGGGTCAGACTGAAGGTCTGAGCCGTGGTTTAGAAGTAGCAAATACTGGCGCTCCAGTTTCTGTACCAGTAGGTACAGCAACACTGGGTCGTATCATGGACGTGCTGGGTAACCCAATTGATGAAGCGGGCCCTATTGGTGAAGAAGAGCGTATGCCTATTCACCGTAAAGCACCGTCTTACGCTGACCAAGCAGCATCTAACGAGCTGTTAGAAACAGGCATCAAGGTAATCGACCTTGTATGTCCGTTCGCGAAGGGTGGTAAAGTTGGTCTGTTCGGTGGTGCCGGTGTAGGTAAAACCGTTAACATGATGGAGCTTATCCGTAACATCGCGATCGAGCACTCTGGTTTCTCTGTATTCGCAGGTGTTGGTGAGCGTACTCGTGAAGGTAACGATTTCTACTACGAGATGAAAGAGTCCAACGTATTGGACAAAGTATCTCTCGTATACGGTCAGATGAACGAGCCACCGGGTAACCGTTTACGTGTTGCTTTGACTGGCTTGACGATGGCTGAGAAATTCCGTGACGAAGGTCGTGACGTACTGTTGTTCGTCGATAACATCTATCGTTACACATTGGCAGGTACTGAGGTATCAGCGTTGCTAGGCCGTATGCCTTCAGCGGTAGGTTACCAGCCAACGTTGGCAGAAGAGATGGGTGTTCTTCAAGAACGTATCACCTCGACTAAAACTGGCTCTATCACTTCTATCCAAGCGGTATACGTACCTGCGGATGACTTGACTGACCCATCGCCAGCAACAACGTTCTCTCACTTGGATGCAACGGTTGTATTGTCTCGTCAAATCGCTGAGCTAGGTATCTACCCTGCGATCGACCCACTTGACTCTACATCTCGTCAGCTAGATCCATTAGTGATTGGTACTGAGCACTACGAGACTGCTCGTCAGGTTCAGAACGTATTACAGCGTTACAAAGAGTTGAAAGACATCATTGCGATCCTAGGTATGGACGAGTTGTCTGAAGAAGATAAGCAAGTGGTAACACGTGCTCGTAAGATTCAGCGTTTCTTGTCTCAGCCGTTCTTCGTAGCTGAAGTCTTCACGGGTGCGCCAGGTAAGTACGTTTCTCTGAAAGACACTATCCGTGGATTTAAAGGCATTTTGGCTGGTGAGTACGATTCACTACCAGAACAAGCTTTCTACATGGTTGGTGGCATCGACGAAGCGATCGAAAAAGCCAAGAGCATGTAAGCGTCTGGTTTAGAAACCTTTAAGAGGTAAGAAACATGGCTATGACTGTTCATTGCGATATCGTAAGCGCTGAAGAAGAGATCTTCTCAGGTCTAATCGAGTTCGTATCAGTAACAGGTAGCCTGGGTGACTTGGGTGTATACCCAGGTCACGCTCCGCTTCTAACGGAACTGAAACCAGGCCCTGTCGAACTGCGTAAGCAGGGCGGCGAAAAGGATATCTTTTACGTTTCTGGTGGCTTTTTAGAAGTACAGCCACATAAAGTAATCGTTTTAGCTGATACTGCATTGTATGGTGCAGACTTGGATGAAGCGGCTGCAAAAGAAGCGAAGAAGCACGCTGAAGAAGCAATGGCTGATAAGCAGAGTGACTTTGAATATGGTCGCGCTGCTGCTCAACTTGCAGAATCAGCCGCTCAGTTGCGTACGATCCAAGAGATTCGTGCAAAACTAGGTAGGTAATCTGACGTCGTATATGACTCATCTAAAAAAGGCAGCTTAGGCTGCCTTTTTTGTGTCTGAGGCTTACACAATTAGAGCTATTATAAAAGTTGCCATAGCGTATCAAAGATAATTTGTTGAGTGGCGGCTACTTCCTGCGAATCAATCACAACAGCGGTAGGGTAGTTATTATTCGCTAACGAGATAATTGCACACTTGGGCGGATAAATGGCTATATAAGCGGCATCGGCTTTATCGGATGTTTTTATCCACTTTCGTTCTGACAAATCGGCATCTTCACCACCTTCGCCAATCGCTATAACACTGACTGATATCCCCTTTGCTACACGTTGAGCTGTGTAGTTAGGAAAAGGACGATACAAGTGTGAGCGAATAGGGCGGGACGAAAAAACGGAATAATGCCGTTGGCTCGAAGCTGACACGCTGCTTAAAATATCGCGTAGTACAAATTCAATACCATCATCGCCTTCATAAAATTGTACATCGGAGATACGTAATTCAGGTTTTAGATGGTTAAGTTCTGGGATAATACTGGTCTTTAATTGGTGTACCGCCTGCTCAAGCTCTAATTGGCGCTGTTCTGCTAGCTGCATGAGCACTGAGGGATCACGTGGGGAAAATAAACGGCGTTTCCCTTTGGGTAGATAACTCACTAAGCCTTTTTGTAACAAGTTTTTGAGGCAATCGTATGTAGTCCCTCGATTAATACCCGCTTTTTCAGCAATGGCACGTATGGGGCTAGCGCCTAACTCTAAAAGGGCTCGATATATCTGTATTTCTCGATGTTCAAGACCGAGTTGTTCCAATGCTTTAATGTTCATTTGTCAAAATTTTCCTGACAAAAAGGATTGTATCTAAAGCTACATCCTATAGCATCGCCAACATAGAACCAAATAATGTCAAAAAAACATATTCATTTATAAACAGGACCAGTAATGACAACGGATATTGTAATTTTAGCCGCCGGGCAAGGAAGCCGAATGAAGTCTGCTTTACCAAAAGTGCTACACGCCGTCGGCGGAAAACCCATGGTAAAACATGTGATAGATAATGCTCGTCAATTAGGTCAAGCCCGTGTACATGTAGTGATAGGCCACGGGGCCGAGCAGCTAAAAGAACAACTATCTGATGAATCATTGTCATTCGCCGTACAAGCGGAGCAACTGGGCACAGGACATGCCGTGGCGCAAGCCATGCCTGATTTGGCCGATGATAGCGTTACGCTCATTTTGTATGGGGATGTACCGCTGACACAACCAGAAACAATGCAAAAGCTGGTGAATGCGGCCCACACGGGAGCGCTGGGTTTATTAACAGTAAAACTTGAAAGCCCAACTGGCTATGGCCGTATCGTTCGCGCTGAAGCGACTCATGAGGTGATCGCTATCGTTGAGCAGAAGGATGCCTCTAGCGATGAATTACAGATCAATGAGGTAAACACCGGCATTATGGCGGTACCCACTAGCCTGCTCCGTAAATGGCTGCCAGCGCTTTCTTCAAACAATGCCCAAGGTGAGTATTACCTGACCGATATTATCGCTATGGCGGCTTCTGAGGGCGTAAGAATAGACGCTCAGCACCCTAGTTGTGAGCAAGAAGTACAGGGCGTTAATAACCGCGTGCAATTAGCGCAGTTAGAGCGTTGGTATCAATTGCAGCAAGCTGAACAATTAATGCTCAGTGGCGCAACCTTGGCTGATCCAGCACGCGTTGATGTTCGAGGGTCAGTTGAAGTCGCTGGTGATGTGTTAATAGACATTAATGCTGTTTTTGAAGGGCGAGTTGTACTCGAAACCGGCGTAGTGATCGAGCCAAATTGTGTATTGAAGAACGTCACTGTCGGTAAAAATACCCGTATAAAAGCGAATAGTGTCCTCGAAGACTCAACCATTGGAGAAAGTTGCGATATAGGCCCTTTTGCTCGTATTCGACCAGGAACGGATTTAGCGAAGGGAGCTAAAATTGGCAATTTTGTAGAAACCAAAAAAGCCATTATAGGCGAGGGTTCTAAAGTAAATCATTTATCCTATATCGGTGATGCGATCATAGGGAAAAACAGCAATATTGGTGCGGGAACCATTACCTGCAACTATGATGGCGTTAATAAATCGGCTACCCATATCGGAGATAATGCGTTTATTGGATCTAACACTGCTTTAGTGGCACCGGTCAGTGTTGGAAATAGTGCGACCATTGGTGCGGGGTCTACCGTGACTAAATCTGTAGCTGATGACACTCTGAGTGTAGCGCGTGCGAAACAGGTTATGTTGAGCAACTGGCAACGTCCTGTCAAAAAAGCTAAGGAAAGCTAAGGAGAACCTTATGTGTGGAATCGTTGGAGCAACAGCAGAACGTTCGGTGGCCGGTATCTTACTCGAAGGGTTAAAACGCTTAGAGTACCGTGGGTATGATTCAGCGGGCATGGCAGTATGGGACGGAGCGTCGATTAATCGTTTGCGCCGAGCAGGCAAAGTACAAGCGTTAGGTGATGCGCTAGATGAGCTAGGCTTACCTGGTAGTACGGGTATTGCTCATACGCGCTGGGCAACACATGGCAAGCCTGTTGAGCATAATGCCCACCCTCATATGTCGGGTAATCAGGTGGCGGTTGTTCATAATGGAATTATCGAAAACTTTGAACGCCTCAAAAGTGACCTTAAAGAGCACGGATACGTATTTACATCGGATACTGATACCGAAGTAATCGCTCACTTACTTGATAGATCGGTTAAATCGGGATCAGATTTGGTCGCTGCTGTTAAGCAAACGGTAGGTTCATTGGAGGGTGCGTTTGCTTTAGGAGTGATGCACCAGAGCAACTCTGGCGAAATAGTGGCTGCACGTAAAGGTAGTCCATTGGTCATTGGTGTAGGAATCGGCGAGAACTTTATTGCCTCAGACCAACTTGCCTTACTACCGGTAACTGACCGATTTATCTTCTTAGAAGAAGGCGATATCGCTCATCTTACACGCGAAGAAATAGTGATTTGGGACAAGAGCGGTCAGTTGGTAGAGCGGCCTATTTCTCGCTATGAGCATGGTGTAACTGCAGCTGATAAAGGCGGCTTCAAACACTATATGCTTAAAGAAATCTACGAGCAGCCAGCGGTTACGCTAGCGGCTTTTGAAGGGCGTATCAATGACGGCCTTGTTGATGAATCTGTGTTTGGTGAGCAAGCGACAGCCATCTTTGATCAAGTAAAACAGATCCAGATCATTGCGTGCGGAACCAGTTATCATGCCGGCATGATTGCCAAATACTGGATGGAAAGCCTCGCGGGTATACCTTGTCATGTTGAAGTGGCCAGTGAATATCGTTACCGCTCGGTGGTGATTCAAGAAGGGACTTTATTTGTATCTATATCGCAGTCAGGCGAAACCGCCGATACCTTGGCAGCGCTGCGAGATGTGCAAGATCAGATCTTAGCCAGTTTAACAATCTGCAACGTGCCGGGTAGCTCTCTTGTACGTGAATCTGACCTAAACTTGATGACTAAAGCTGGGCCTGAAATTGGCGTGGCATCGACTAAAGCGTTTACCACACAGTTAGTTGCGCTATTGCTGACAACAATCGTACTCGGTCGCCGTTTTAAGCTAACAGAAGACAAAGAGCGTGAAATTGTATTGGCGTTAGCCGAGCTTCCCTCGCTAATAGAGCGCTCGATTGCGATGGATGGAGCCATTGAGTCCATGTCGCAGTCCTTTGCAGAAAAGCACCACTCGCTGTTCTTAGGTCGAGGTACCCTGTATCCCGTTGCCATGGAAGGAGCGCTAAAGCTCAAAGAAATCTCCTATATCCATGCCGAGGCCTACCCGGCAGGTGAATTAAAGCATGGACCTCTGGCGCTGGTTGATAAAGACATGCCTGTTGTTGCTGTTGCTCCGCAAAATGACATGCTTGATAAGCTTAAAGCTAACTTACAAGAAGTCAGCGCTCGGGGTGGTGAGTTATTCATCTTTGCCGGAAGTACGCAAGATGTGCAGCCAGGTGAAGGTATCCATGTGTTGGGTATGCCAAGCATGCCGCAAATATTAGAACCCATCGTATACACAATCCCGTTACAGCTGTTGTCGTACCATGTGGCCGTGTTGAAGGGAACGGACGTAGACCAGCCTAGAAACTTGGCAAAAAGTGTCACCGTGGAATAAAGTCTGATTTATAAAAAAATATTTCTCGGCGTATTATAGTCTGATACTTTCTCGCCTCTTGTTAGCTATAGCGATACAGCAGGAGGCGAATACGATGGATAACTCCGTTAATTCGATCTTACTAAAATAATGCCAATCATAACGGCACGATGTGGCTGTTATTAAATCGAAGCTCTTTAGTTTTTTATCCCGCTGTTCCCTGTAACAAAGTAACTGCGAACGCTAGCCAGTTACGCCGTTTAGTCACACAGATAATAACGGTGCTTGTTAAAAAATATAAAAACCATCTAAAAATGATTAATACTTTAGTGCGTTTGACGGGCGCGTATAGTCAATGAGCGACACTCGGAAATTATTACCGGTTATTGGTTAAATTTTTCCGAATATTCTTTTAAGAAAAATAAATAAAAAAGAATTTGATATATTAAGTAATTGAATTAAAAAGAAAAAACAAAACTGGCACGCAAATGGCTATATCTCTAGTAATTAACGGAATTAATTCTACGGACACGAACTTAGAATTAGTTAGCCAACCTAATAGAGGCTCGTTAATAGTCAGTTTAACTGACTGTATTAATAGAAGTACCTATTAATTATTGCGGAGGATTCGCTATGTTACGCTGGGCTTTAACATTTTTTGTAGTTGCTATTATTGCAGCTGTTTTAGGATTTGGTGGTATCGCTGGTGCTAGTGCAGGTATTGCTAAAATATTATTTTTCGTCTTCGTTGTGTTGTTAGTTGTTTCACTAGTATCACACGTTCTTCGTGGTAAGCCTCCTGTATAAACAGGAGCTCCACACCCTATGTTACACCAGCGGTAGCAAAGCCGCTGGATAGCATTAAAAGTTTAAAACTCCATGTACGTTTAATTAATTTAAGTAGGAGAAAAACTATGTCTATGTTTGGAACTCATGATAGCCGTCTTGTTAACGATATGATTTCAGTATGTCACGATGGCAAAGCTTTTTATAAAGACGCCGCTAAAGAGGTTAACTCCCCTCAATTGAGTGCTTTATTTACTGAAATGGCTGATATCCGAGCCTCAATTGAAAAGGATTTGCAGTCTACCGTGTCTTCGATGGGCGAAGAGCCAAGTGAAAGTGGCACATTAATTGGTAAAATGCGCAAAACTTACACCGATGTTATGTCTAACCTGTCAGATGAGACAGACTATCGATACGTTGCTCAGCTTGAAGAAGCCGAAGATGATGCATTAGAAACCTTTAAAGAGTCTGTAGAAAAACTGGAAGACCCATTGCTAACATCGCGCCTATCAAGCCATGTTGATGCCATCCAGCTGACACATAACCGCATGCGGGATCTTAAACACACGATGAAAGACACTCGTCATTAATACTCACAGGTAAACCTCAATGGACAGAGGTCCACAAAAAAAGGCTCGTAATGAGCCTTTTTTATGTGCGCTAAAAATGGTTACAGTGTTACTTTTGCGAAAACGCGATCCAGAATATTGAGAATATCCTCAATTTGCTCTGCAGTGATGCACAAAGCCGGGCTCATATTAAGAATGTTGTTAAAGGTTTCAAAGCTACGATTAGTCCGACCTATTAATAGACCTGCCTCTTTACAGGCATTAACAATTTGAATCGCTACCGCTTCGTCTACCGGCTCTTTAGTTTCGCGATTAAGTACTAGCTCAATACCGCAAAATAAGCCCTTACCCCGCACATCTCCAATCATCGGGTATTTTTCTTTCAAGGCGTGCAAACCCTGCAGTAAAACTTCACCCAGATGAGCACAGTTAGCAATCAAACCTTCTTCTTCAATAATATTAAGATTAGCCAATGCTGCCGCTGGCCCAGCCAAGCAACCACCATAGGTAGAAATGTCTCGGAAAAAGCCCAGTTTATCGCCGTTATCTTCCTGCAACATTTGGTAGACAGCATCTGTTGTAACAGTACAGGAGATGGCCGCATACCCCGACGCAACACCCTTTGCCATAGTGACGATATCCGGCTGAATGCCGTAATGTTGGTAGCCAAACCAGGCTCCCGTTCGACCTAAACCGCACACGACCTCATCAACAATCAACAAAATGTCGTATTTGCGGCAAATCCGCTGAATTTCGGCCATATACCCTTCTGGAGGTAAAATTACACCACCGCCAGCGGTAATAGGCTCAATGATGACGCCGCCCACAGTGTCCGGGCCTTCTTGTAGAATAACCTCCTCCATTAACTGCGCGGCTTTAATACCGTAATCTTCTACATCCCCAAATTGGCTGCGGTATTCAAAGCAGTGCGGAAATTCCACAAAGTCTGGCACAAACGGTCCAAAATGGTCGCGACGTTGGGATTGGCCTGTAGCGCTCAATGCCGCAATGGTAGTGCCATGGTAGTCACGCTCACGGTATAAAATTTTGCGTTTTTTCCCACCATATTTTTTATGAGAGATTTGGCGAACCATCTTAAATGCTTTTTCGTTTGCCTCAGAACCTGAGCTAGAATAAAAAACTTTGCCCATCCCCGGCATTTTTTCCAGCAGACGGCTCGCAAAAACCGCTGCCGGTTTGCTCGCCATTGAACCAGCAAAGTAATTCAGCTCCATTAGCTGCTCGCTAATGGCATCCACTATCGCCTTGCGACCATAACCGACATTTGTCACCCAAACCCCGCCGGCGGAAGCATCGAGATAGCAATTGTCATCGGCATCCCATAAGTGCAGACCTTCCCCTTTGACATACAAAGGCATTCCTTTTTCAGCCGCCGCTGCCGGTGTTAAATGGTGCCATACATGTGCTTTATCCATCGTATGGATTTGTTCATTGGTGTATTCGCTGTACTGAGACATAATTTTGACCTCCTAACTCGGGTTCGTTATTTATCGCGCTTGACGGCAAATGGCGACCAACTTTGACTAACTGGCATAATTTCTAACGTGTTTATGTTGAGATGAGCGGGTAACTGCGCTAGCCACAACAAGGTGTCGGCTATGTCATCGGGTTGAATGGCGTGCGCACCTTTATACAAATTATCGTATGCCTCTTGGTCCCCACCGGTGCGAACCAACGTGAATTCACTTTCAGATAAGCCTGGTGCTAAACAGCTAACACGCACGCCAGTGCCTGCTAGATCGCAGCGCAATGACAGCGAAAACTGTTCTACAAATGCTTTGGTTCCGCAATACACGTTACCGCCAGGGTAAGGCCAGTTAGCCGCAATGGAGCCAATGTTGATGATGCTGGCTCCGCGACCTGTTTCGATTAGTTTAGGCAAGAGCGCATGCGTGACGGTGGTTAGCCCTTTGATATTAGTGTCGATCATGGTGTGCCATTGTGCTAAATCACACGCTTGTGCAGGCTCTGTTCCCAAGGCCAACCCCGCGTTATTGATTAACACATCCACTTGGTTAAAAGGTGCTGCTAAGCCGGAAAAGGCTGCCTGAACCGCTTCGGTGTCACATACATCCAACACTAGCGTTAAAACAGATGCCTGAGCTAGCTCATCTTTAATTTGTGCTAATCGTTCTTCGCGACGTCCCGTCAGAACTAAATTCCAACCCGCGGCAGCAAAGCGCCGAGCGGCTGCTAATCCAAAACCTGAAGTAGCCCCTGTAATCACGGCTGTCTTATTCATGAAAACTCCTTATGACGTCAGTAGTTGTTGGCTGGTGTAAAATAAAGTCACGACAGACAACAGCGTTAAAATAGGTAAGGCGATAGTGCGATACGTTTTTGGTGGACGACGAGTAAAGCACCAGTGACCACATTGCACACCCGCTACCGCTGGTATGAGCAAGAGCAAAACGGGCTTCCAGATGGATAAATCAACCGCATCTGACAGCAACAATAAAGCGATAGAGACGATGTCGGTACAGGCCAAAAAAACGACGACGGTAGCGCGTTGTACTAATGCATTTTGTGCGGTGCTCATGAGGTAGCAAATCAAAGGTAACCCGCCAACAGACGCCGCTGCGGTAAAGCCCCCCGAAATTCCCCCGACAATACGTGTATAAGCAGCACGCTCTTTAATTTTGAAGGACGGTGAAAAAAACAGGCCAACCGCCATTAAAAGGATTAACCCACTAATCAGTATTTTAAGGGGCTGATCGGGTATAAAAAGCAACATTGAAAGCCCAATCGGGATCCCTGCAACGGCGCCCAAAGATAGATTTTTTACCATCGTCATATCGGCATGGCGGCGCACACTGGGTAATAAGCGCACAGCGCTAATCACATCAATAAATAGGGTAACAGGCACACTCATCTGAGCAGGCCAAATCAAGTTAAGCCCTGAAATGGCAATCGCTGCAAAGCCGAATCCAGTATAGCCACGTACAATTGAGGCTAAAAAAACGATAACACACGCAATTTCAAAATGAGGCATGGTAGCTCCAACTCTCCGCGTAAACGCACTGGTTTGAAGTCAACAGGTGCCTCAAGCCGTGGAGTTAAGGTAGAGGGGAACTACCTGCTGGCGATAGTGCCAGCATGCAGGGAAAGTAGTACCAGATTATAGAAATGCGTCGAAAGTGCGCTTTAAAGCCTGAATACCAGGCTCAATTTTGTGGTTTGCGATGGCCGAAAAGCCCAAGCGGAAATAATGGTTAGGTGGTTCTGGTTGGCTAAAATGTACGGCACCCGGCTCAATTAAAATACTATTTTTAGCCGCCGCCCACGAGACGGCTTCGGTATCAACACCTGGCGGGGCAGATAACCACACAGACGTCGCTCCTGAGGTAATTTCCGTAGTTTTCATTTCGGGTAAATGTCGATCAATGGCGCTTGCCATACGTTCTAGTTTAGAGGCGTTGAGTTCGCGGATCTTACGTAAATAGGTATCGTAGTATCCCAAGGACAAAAAGAGGGCTACTTGTCGTTGGTTATTAACCGGCGGATGACGATACATCAAACGACGCAACGAACGAACTTCGGAAATGAGCTCCTCATCTGCCACCATAAAACCCATCCGCAAGCCCGGCGAGATAGACTTAGACATACTGCCAATATAAATCACTCGATTTTCCGTATCACGAGCCTTTAACGCTGGCTTAGGCGTTTTCTGCATATTAATTTCGGCATCGTAATCATCTTCAATAATGACAACATCATGCGCCGACGCCATCTCTAATAGCGCCTGACGACGCTCTTCTGATAATTCTGCTCCCGTAGGCACCTGATGGCTGGGTGTAACATAAAGATAATCACAGGCTTGGAGTCGCTCATCGACAATAATTCCTTCTTCATCAACAGGTTGAAGGTGTAGATCCGTGTCAAACTGAGCAAAGATGTTATGCGCGTCTCTAAAACCTGGGTCCTCTAAACCAACACGGGTGTCACGGTTACACAACAAGTTAGCCAGTAGGTAAAGGGAATTTTGGGTGCCGATCGTGATAATAATTTCATTAGGTTCGGCATAAATCCCACGGCGCGGTAACAAGCGTGTTCGCAGTTGTTCAATCAGCATCGGGTCGTCAGAGTCAACCAAGTCATTAATCCAATACTTATTCCAACGACCGGACATACTTTTACGCGCGCAGTCGCGCCATTGTTCTAGCGGGAAAAACTCATGCTGTACCTGTCCATAGATAAAAGGGTACTCAAAACCCAACCAGTTATTGGGTTTAACAATAT
Organism: Neptunomonas phycophila; assembly: GCF_001922575.1. Lineage (NCBI taxonomy): Bacteria > Pseudomonadati > Pseudomonadota > Gammaproteobacteria > Oceanospirillales > Oceanospirillaceae > Neptunomonas > Neptunomonas phycophila. The sequence goes on from NZ_MRCI01000003.1 coordinate 125,121, forward strand.
TAGGTTGGTCACTGGGATGTTTCTTAAACCGTTGGTGCCAGTTTAGCGAAGTGGACGAGTCAGCATGCACTGTTTTGGTGCCTATCGCTTCAGAAACTTGATACGTGTTAGTAACAAAATAACCTTTTCTTGGTCGGGATTCGATAAAGCCATTGTCCACTAGGCTCTCATAGATCAAAACCACCGTATTACGGGAGATGCCCAGCATACTAGCCAAGCGGCGCGAAGACGGCAGGGCTTTATCCACTGGTAAGCAGCCCGACAAAATCAAGTCGACGAGGTGCTCCCGGACTTGATCTTGCAAGGTGCGTTCAGGATCAAACTCAATATGTAGGTAATGTTCTAGCACTGCCAATACGCCTATTGTTTAAGGTTTGCTCCAAACTGAAGCAAAAAATACACCATACGCGTCAACTGGACTGACGCTTTAAGGTAACTGGATCTATCCCATCGATGTCCACAGCTCCTAAGGTAACTGCAAGGAAACACCAACACCTATTTTAGCGTTAATTTTTGCTTACTTAATGACCTTGACCGCTCAGGAGAAACATCATGACCGTAAAACAGATTACACACTGTATAAAAAAAGCCGCCGCACTATCACTGGCAACCGGTATTTTATTCTCTCAAATGGCCAGTGCTGACGATACGATCACTATTGGTTACCAAGGAATGATGAACCCATGGAAAGCTGTCATTGCTGAAAAGCAGTTAGAAAAAGCAACAGGTAAAGACATTGAGTGGCGCCGGTTTGATTCCGGAGCAAAAGTTATTACAGCCATGGCCTCTGGTGATATTGATATCGCAACCGCCGGCTCCAGCCCTATTGCCGCGGCCGTTAACCGTGGTCTAGAGATCGAGCTGGTTTGGATCCTCGAAAACATCAATGAAGCTGAAGCACTCGTCGTACGCGATGGCAGTGGCATTATGGCTCCGCAAGACCTTAAAGGTAAAAAACTAGGTGTCCCATTTGTCTCCACAACCCACTTCCACGCTCTCTTTGCGCTGGAACAATTTGGCTTAAGTGATGACGATGTAAAGCTTATCAATATGCAGCCTAATGCGATTGCAGCGGCATGGGAACGTGGCGACATTGATGGCGCTTTTATCTGGGATCCCGTATTAGGCCGTATCAAAGATTCTGGTCGCGTATTGATCACATCTGGCGAGCTCAGCAACTGGGGTAAGGCTACCTTTGACGGAATGGTTGTCGATAAAACCTTTGGCCAAGAGAACCCTGAGTTTGTCGCGCAACTGATTAAATTGATTGCCGATGCTGACGAAACCTACCGCACCACAAAAGATAGCCTGACAGCTGACACGCCTATGATCAAAGAAATTGCAGAAATGACGGGCGGAAATGCAAATGACGTAGCTGGCGTTTTGGCCTTGTACCAATTCCCAGACTTAAAAGCGCAAACGAGCTGCGTATGGTTAGGCTGCGGAGCTGAAGGCGGGGCGGCTAAAGCTCTGCAATTCACTTCCGAGTTTCTTAAAGAGCAGGGCAAAGTACCGAGCTTAGCTGACGACTACAGCGTGTTTGTTAACGCCTCTTTTGCAGAAGCCGCTAGCAAACTGTAACCGCATCAGAGCCATCCAGCGAGGCGTGTTGATGGCTCTGCATAATACACCTTTAAGCCATGACTACCTGCCAGACAGTTAACAGGAGAACGATATGAGTCGTTTACAAATTCATGATGTTTCCGTGCGCTACCCCGGAATGAACGGTGGTGAGACAGTAACCGCTCTTTCTGATATCAATTTTACCATCGAACCCGGGGAGTTTGTTGTCGCCTTAGGGGCATCAGGTTGCGGTAAAACGACACTTCTCAACTTGATGGCGGGTTTTATCCAACCCAGCGATGGTTATCTCACACTTGGACAAAGTGGAATAGCCGGATTACCTCGGGTTGCTTGTGGGTTAGACCTAGACGATCAAATTACAGGTCCAGGTAAAGATCGAGGTGTCGTGTTCCAAAAGCACGCGCTGCTACCTTGGCTCAACGTTCTAGATAACACTGCGTTTGGTCTTAAATTACAGGGTTTTAGCTTAAAAGAGCGAAACGAAAGAGCCGCTGAGTTTTTACAACTGGTTGGCCTGCAAGATTTCCACAAACACCCGGTTTACCAGCTCTCTGGCGGCATGCAGCAGCGGGTAGGGATAGCCCGCGCACTGACGAATGATCCGCAAATGCTGTTACTCGATGAACCCTTAGGTGCCCTAGACGCACTCACCCGAGAAGTCTTGCAAGAACTGTTATTGGATGTATGGAAACAAACACAAAAAATGATGTTCTTCATTACACACAGTGTAGAAGAGGCCTTATTTATGGCTTCTCGCTTGATTATTATGTCACCCCGTCCCGGGCGCATTACTCACGAGTTCTCGCTGAACTTTAATCAAATTTTTCTCGAATGTCGTGATGCTCGCAAGGTTAAATCCTTGCCAGAATTCATCGCAATGCGCGAGCAAGTGCTCAGTATCATTCATGGCGATGAAGCCGAAGGAGGGTTGCACTAATGGAATCTACAACACCCGTTATGACAACCATGCGGTCTTACGAACGAGACGCCGCAATTAAAAATTCCAAAGAGAATGTAAATAAAGGCAATCAAAAAGCAATGAGTGCTCCACCCGTTGCCAAACCGACACTTGCCCAACGTTTTCTATCAATATTTGCCGCAGGCCCTGTAAAGCCCGGTGAATCTTACGGGGCACCCGGCCAAGGTAAGAGCCTAGCTATTAGCATCGCAACCGCCTTAGTGTTGATTGGCTTTTGGTATATTGCTACGTACTTACAATGGGTTAAGCCGCTTTTTTTGCCTTCGCCAGGTGCCGTTGTTGCACGTTTTTGGGAGGTTGCTACCGAAGGGTTTGCTAACGCAACACTGCTAGAGCACACCGGTTGGAGTATGATGCGTGTGTTTTCCGCCTTTATTTTAGCGGCGTTAACAGCCATTCCCATCGGAATCTTTATGGGCGTTAACCGCGTTGCTCGAGGCTTATTTGATCCCATCATTGAGTTTTATCGCCCATTACCACCGTTGGCTTATTTGCCACTGGTTATCATTTGGCTGGGTATTGGCGAGGTGTCTAAAGTTGTCCTTATTTACTTAGCTATTTTTGCACCTATGGCTCTGAGCGCGCGTGCAGGTGTGAAATCCGTAGCGATTGAACAGATACACGCCGCTTTCTCAATGGGGGCTAGCCGCTGGCAGGTTATCCGTCACATCATCCTGATCAACGCCATGCCAGAAATACTAACAGGTATGCGAATTGGCATCGGTTTTGGCTGGACAACCTTGGTCGCTGCCGAAATGGTCGCCGCGCAAGCAGGTTTAGGTTTTATGGTGCTCAATGCCGCTGAGTTTTTGGTAACTGATGTTGTCATTATGGGGATTATTGTTATCGGTATAATCGCCTACCTATTTGACATGCTGATGCGCTACGGCGAGAAAAAGCTAGTTCCTTGGAAAGGACGCTAAAGCGCTTTATGATCGGTTTCGCATAAGTCATGATCCGCCAGTACCTCAAGGATGCGGCACTGGTGGTTTTTCTCATAATGGCAATCTTCAATCATACTCACCAATTCAGCTTCAACTGCTTGTAAGCGTTTAATCTTATCCCTAACGTCTAACAAGTGTTGCTGGGCAATGGTGTCGGCTTCGATATGATCTCCGTAACAACAACCGTTTAACTGCCTCAGTTTTTGTATCTCTGTTAAATCAAACCCTAATGCACGAGCATGACGAATAAAGCGCAATGTCGTGACATGTTTATCGGTGTAACGCCGTTGATTGCCTTCGGTGCGGGTTGCCGGTTCTAGAAAACCGCGTTCTTCATACCAGCGTATAGTTGAGACTTTGCAGTCAGCTAGTTTTGATAACTGACCTATCGCGTAAAACTTAGCCATAAGCTATCCCTCTTTATGAATAAAGATCATCACTTTAAGGCCATCGTCTGGGCTTTTTTCTTGAATAACCTCAGGCCGATCTAGCGTTTCGACATGCACTAATTGGGGTGCTTCTTCGGCAACGGCATCCAATATAAACTGACGCCCCAACCAAGGAGCGTTTAGACATAACACGGCAACCCCTTCTTTTTTCAGTAACGTAGGTAACTGACGAATAATGCGCGGGTAGTCTTTCTCTACTAAAAAGCTACCTTTTTGCATAGACGGAGGATCAGCAATCACCACATCATAAGGCCCCAGTTTGCGTAATTTACCCCAGGATTTAAATAAGTCATGGCCTAAAAAGCGCGCGCGTTTGTCATCTAACCCATTCAAGCGTAAATTCGCTCGGCCGGTGCTCAATGCCGACTTACTCATATCCAGATTCACGACAGAAGCCGCGCCACCGGCCATTGCGGCAACAGCAAAGCCACAGGTGTATGAAAACAGGTTCAACAGGTGTTTGCCTTGAGCTCGCTCACGTACCCAATCACGCCCGTTAGCCATATCTAGAAATAAACCAAAGTTTTGGTGCGTACCAATATCCACATGGTAGCGCAGGCCATGCTCTTGGATCTCGCTCGGGCACTGCTCGTCGCCCCAAATATGCCTAACAGGTGCTTTAGGCTGATCCCGCTCTTGAAGGTAAATGCCTTCCACCAACGGCTCAGCGCTAAGCAGTTCAACCAGTGCCCCGAGTTGATTTTCGGTTAAAGACGAGTACGCAACGATCAACATAATAGGAGGTAGCCACTCAATATTGAATGATTCAGCGCCTTCTACACAATGGCCTCGTCCGTGTACAACGCGCCGAGCTTGCTGATCTAAAGATGGCAATGTGATGTTCATTCGCTATTTGGCCTTAAAAAAATACATATTTTAACGCGCTGCCCCTTGAACCTCTAGTCGCTAGAGATTTTAAACTAGACCTAATCGATAATTATCACACTGAAAAAGGCGATGAATAAGGAGCGACCATGGCACAAAATTGCTGCGCAAATACCGAATTTACCGGTCTAGACCCTGCTTACAAACGCATTCTATGGATCATTATTGCAATCAACGGCCTGATGTTTGGTGTCGAAATGATCGCGGGCATCCAGGCGCAATCGCAAGCCTTACAAGCAGATGCTTTGGATTTTTTAGGCGATACACTCAGTTACGGCATTAGCTTATGGGCCATTGGGAAATCAGTGACAATCCGCAGTAATGCGGCCCTGTTCAAGGGACTTAGCCTTACGCTCATGGCAATTTGGGTGCTGGGCAGCACGATCTATCGCGTCTTTGTCCTCAATAGCCCACAGCCCATCACAATGGGGAGCGTGGCTGTCGCGGCTTTTGCAGCTAACGTGTTGAGTGTCCTATTGTTAATGCGCTACAAAGATGGCGATGCGAATGTCCGCTCGGTCTGGTTATGCAGTCGCAACGATGCCATCGGCAATTTGGTGGTTTTATGTGCGGCTGGAGCCGTTTGGTGGTTAGGCAGTGCATGGCCTGATTTGTTGGTCGCCGCTATCATGGCCGGCTTATTCCTCTCATCGGCTTGGCAGATTACTCGCCAAGCCCTGAAGGAAAAACGCGATGCGGCGTTAGCCTGCTCGTCAGAGCCTGAAAAAGATACCTGCTGCTCCTCAGAGCCTAAAAAAGACACCTGCTGCTCGTAATGGCTATAGGAGCGACTAACTTCGCGCCATAAAAAAGCCCCGCGTTCGCAATGCGAACCGGGGCTTTCTGAGGTCTCATTCAGCGTTAAAGCTTATTAGACAGCTCGGTTAACTCTCTGATCACAACGGTGAAGGTTGCGCTATCCAGCTGCGAGCTGTTTTGCAGATCGCTCAGCACTTGCTCCCAACGGCTGGTGCCTTTTTCATGCGAATCTAACCATTCAGCCGCCAACGCCGCACCGGTTTGTTCTGATTCGGAGCTCAACACAGAAGCTGTTAGGCGTCGTTGTTGCAGGTTTAGATCTTCGCTAAAGCCTTCGCGTGCTAATAGTTGCCAGTGGTTTGCTGGCTCATATTGGCGGATTTGTTCACTCACCCAGTCCAGCTGTAAGCGTTCACCCAAGGCGAAATAGACTTCAGCGGTCGGCAGCAAAGGCTGATCCGCATCAGCAGCCACTTCGCTCACAGCCAACGCTGAATACAAACGCTCGGCGCATGCTATTTGTGGTGCGAGGTCGGTTGGCACACCGGCATCGACGAGTGATTGCTGTAGCTCTAGCCATGCATCTTTTAGATCACCCGTAAGCAAAGAGTCAAACGAATCGCGAATCGTCGTCACCGCAGGTGCGAAACGGTCGATTACGGCTTTAACATCGATGCTACCTCGGTTGCAGACATTACGAAGGAACCAGTAGCTGGCACGACGCATTAGGCGCAACAGATCCACCAACATACGTTGCTGTACCGCCGCATCCACCTTATTGTCTAACTGCTCAACCGCTTTCCATAGGTCTTTAAGCCCAAACACTTCGCGGGCAATGATATAAGCCGCGGTTACCTGATCTGCACTCAAACCGGTGGTTTCGGTCATTCGGTTAGTAAACGTGATCCCCATGTGGTTAACCATGGCATTCGCTAACTGGGTGGCAATGATCTCATTACGTAGCTGATGGTCAGCGACTGCTTCTGGGAAGCGCTCGTTCAGTTGGCTCGGGAAAGCTTCTAACAGCTCTTGCTTAACAAACGCATCTTCCGTTAACCAGGAGGCACTTAGCTCTTCTTTCAGCTCTGCTTTAGTGTACGAGATAAGCACCGAAAGCTCCGGACGCGTCAGGCTTTGGCCTGCCTGTTGGCGCTCAGCCAATACATGGTTTTCGGGTAAGAACTCAAGCGCACGATCCAAGCGGCCTTCAGATTCAAGACGGTTCATCAAACGGATGTATTCGTCCAGAGATTTAGTGGAATGGCCTTGGGCCAAACTCAATGCACGCGCTTGGCGATCATTCGACTTGAGCACTAGCTCGCCCACGGTATCGGTCATATCACGTAAAAAGCTGTTACGCTGCTTCATGGTCAAATCACCGTCGGCAACAACCTTGTTAAGCAGGATTTTGATATTAACCTCGTGGTCGGAACAATCCACACCGCCCGCGTTATCGATAAAGTCGGTATTACAAGCACCACCATTAGCGCAGTATTCGATACGACCTAACTGGCTTAATCCCAGGTTACCGCCTTCGCCTACGACTTTACAGCGCAACTCGTTACCATTAATACGCAGAGCATCGTTAGCTTTGTCACCCACATCAGCATGGCTCTCACTGCTGGCTTTAACATAGGTGCCAATGCCGCCGTTCCACAGCAAATCGATCGGTGCTTTTAGTAAAGCGGAGATTAAGTCATTAGGGGAGAGCTTATCTTCTTTGATATCGAACGCTTTTTTCATCTCAGGGGAGATAGCAATCGATTTAGCAGCACGCGAGAATATACCGCCACCTTTAGAAATAAGATCCGTATTGTAATCGGACCAGCTTGAACGCGGCAGCGCAAACATACGCTGACGTTCAACAAAGCTGGTGGCCTCATCAGGCGTAGGGTCGATAAAAATGTGCATGTGGTTAAAGGCAGCCACTAAGCGGATTTTGTCAGATAACAACATACCATTACCAAACACATCGCCCGCCATATCACCCACACCAATCACGGTGAAAGGATCCGTTTGGGTGTTGATGCCTTTTTCACGGAAGTGCAGTTTCACTGACTCCCAAGCACCTTTTGCCGTAATCCCCATGCCTTTATGGTCATAGCCTTGGCTACCACCAGAGGCAAAAGCATCACCCAGCCAAAATCCGTATTCTTCAGCGAGTGCGTTGGCGTAATCCGAGAACGTTGCAGTACCTTTGTCAGCCGCCACAACTAAATAAGGATCATCGGCATCGTGACGAACAACATTTTTAGGCGGAATCACGTCACCATTGACTAAGTTATCAGCAAGGTCTAACAAACCGCGAATAAACCAGCGATAGCTTTCGACCCCTTCGGCTAACCATTCGTCACGGCCGCCATCGGTTGGGAGTTGCTTAGCGACAAAGCCACCTTTAGCGCCCACAGGTACAATGACTGCATTTTTCACTTGCTGGGCTTTCACTAAGCCAAGTACTTCGGTGCGATAATCTTCTAAGCGATCAGACCAGCGTAAGCCGCCTCGTGCTACTTTGCCGCCCCGTAGGTGTACACCCTCGACTCGAGTCGAATAGACGAACACTTCAAACATAGGTCGCGGCTTAGGAATTTCGGCAATCTCGTGCGGGTTCATCTTCAATGACAAGTAAGGCTTAGGCTCGCCATCATCAAGATGTTGGAAGTAGTTGGTGCGTAAGGTTGCTTTAATTAACTCAAGATAACGACGTAAAATTTTGTCGTCATTTAGGTTATCGACTTTATCAAGCGCATCCAAAATACTGTTTTCAATACGGCCAATCAGAGCTTTTACTTTTTCGCTGGATTGGCGCTGGGGATCAAAACGAGCACGGAATAATGCAACCAACAAGCGAGTTACATGGGCATGACGTGACAGTGTTTCGGCAATGTATTGCTGACTAAAACCAAAACGAATTTGTTGGTTGTAGCGTGCATAAGCACGAAGCATGACCACTTCTCGCCAGTTGAGACCGGCGTTAAGTACTAAACGGTTAAATTCATCGTTATCCGCTTTTTGTTGCCAGATGGCGGCAAAGGCTTGCTGGAAGATCTCTTTCACCTCTTCTAGCTCAACGACACCATTCCCACCTTTAAGCGTGAGGCTAAAGTCATGTATCCAATATTTTACATTGTTAGAACAATGTACAACAAAAGGATGTTCGCCCACGACGCGTAAGCCCAAGTTCTCAAGAACAGGGATCACATCCGAAAGAATTAATGGCACAGCCGTGGTGAAGAGCTTAAACCGCAATACGGTTTGAGATTCCTCCAGCAAGCGATAAAAGCTCATGGTGAGCGGAGAGCCTTTTAACGCTTCCATTTTCTCAATGTCATGCACCGCATGCAGCGTCGTAAAATGCTCTCGATAAGCCGCTGGGAAAGCCTCACGGTATAAATTACTACGTGTGGTGCCTAGCTCTTCACCAAACGCATCAACCATGGCGCTGTGTAGGTCTTCATTCCAAGAGCGTGAGAGTGCCTGTACTTCGCTTTCAAGTTGCTCTAAATCTGGAGTTGGCTGCCCAGGTGGTACTCGTAATACAAAATAGGTGCGTGCTAATACCGATTCGCCCAATGAGTTAATAAACTCAATATCAGTGGCATTAAACATTTTAGTTAACAGCGTTTGGATGCTTAAGCGCAGCGCCGTACTAAACAAGTCACGGGGTACAAAGTACAAGCAAGAGTAAAACTGTCCGTTCTTATCCGCCCGTACGAGCATGCATGCTTTACGGCGCTCTTGAAGATGGAAAATGCGTAAGGCCGCTTGGTAAAGTTCATCCTCGGTGGCTAAAAATAGCTCATCACGTGGCATATCAACCAATACTTGGTGGAACGTTTTACCACTGTGGCCGTGCTTGTTAAAGCCAGAGCGGGCCAATATACGCTGCACTTTTTCATGGATTAGAGGAATGCGAGAAGGGCGCTCAAAGTAAACAGGAGACGTGTACAAACCAAGAATACGGGTTGCACCAATGCAATTACCCTTTTTGTCATAGCGTCCAAGAATAATCATATCCAGATAGGCAGGGCGGTGCACTCGCGAACGTTCGCCGTGGCGGCTGTAAGTTAGTGGCTCATTACTGACCTCGTGTTCATCTAAGTTGAGTAACCCACGAACACTGAGCTGGCCCAAAGCCGAATCTTTATCTGGCGTTGCTTTACCACCCTTGTAGCTCACTTCATCACTGGCTAAGAAGGTGAAGTGGTCATCTAATAGCCAATCAACAAAAGTCTGCTCTTTTTCATACCCCGCCGTTCCTAGTTCCTTAGCCGCCAGTGAAATACGCTCTTTCATGGCATGAAAGTCGCGCACAGACACATCAACAGCGCGTAATGTGATGATTAACTCTTCACGCATACGTTTAAGTAAGTCGGCTTCCGTATGGCGGTCGACCTCAAGATAAATGAGGGATTCGGCCTCTCCTTTACCTTCCTGTCCGGATGTATTTACCAAGGTGCCATCATCACGCTCGGTATACAGTACGACGTTTTGCACCACACGTATTCCAACACCGAGACGATTCAGAGACATTCGCACCGAATCAACAATGAATGGGCAGTCTTTCATCAACAACTGAATAACCGTGTGGTTTGAATGCCAGCCATGTTGCTCTAAGTCTGGGTTAAATACTTGGACTTTAGCGTTTACGCCATCAAACTGTTCGATAAAGCTCCAGCAGGCTAGCGTAGAGCCATATAAACCTTCAATAGGGCGCTGAGCGACTTCATCTTCGGGCGCGTATGTAAAAAGCAGGTCTGCAAAATGTGCAACGGCTGAAGCTTGTGAATCCGGTAGCCGCTTACCGAACAAATCTTTCATCTTAAAGAGTGTTCGTTGCTTATTATTATCGGCTGAATCGGTGTCCATAGGGTGATACTCCGTAATGAATGAGGTTAGATCCGTCTCATCGGATCAACGGTATAACAAAAATACTGACGAAAAATTGTGTCAGTTTGACGGTTAACGCACGTGAGGAAAGTAAGAAAAAATAGGCGGGGGAGTTGGGTGTTAAGCATAAATGTCCCCGCCCTTTAAAAAGAGAGTCGTTCGTAACGATGTAATGTCATGATGCTTCACAAACATTGACGTAACGCCACAAAGGTCTTGAAGATCAAATAGTAGAAACTCATCTCACGTATTACAAACTGTAGACGATGGTTTTGGATCTTTCCGCAAAAGTATCCGACTTTGACGCAAATTTAAGGTTTTTTGACGCATTAGCCTTTCTCCTTGTGCTCCATTCCTTGTTTCACAGGTCGCTTACTTTTTAAAGCATCTAATACTCACTAGGCTCTAGCATATAGGCGCCCCATAATAGTGCATGATATTAGCCCATGATGACAACTGAAAAACACATCCAAGTAATAGACTGTTGAATATGCGCTCGTTGAACAACAAAAATAGCAAGGCTTCCTACACTGAAGGCTCATGAGCCGGCTTATTTGATCTAGCTCAGTATCCTCGCAGTTAGCTGGCGGGCAGGCGTAAAATCAGTACTTTCGTACAGCGCGCCGCCTAATAACCCTAAATATACTAAGGGAAATTTATTGGTTAAGGGAGTAAACACTCATGATGAAGAAAACTACTCAAGCTTTCATCGGCAGCGCTGTACTGTTGCTATCAAGCTTTGCGCTAGCGGATACAAATGCCGCGATGGCCGCTGCCGGAGAGCAGGTTTTTCAACAAAACTGCACCGCTTGCCACTCAGCAGATCCTAGTAAAAACACCTTTGGCCCTAGCCTTGTTGGTGTAGTGGGTCGTCAATCAGGCTCTGTACCACGCTTTGCATACTCAGACGCCATGTCGGCAGCAGGGTTAACTTGGACAGAAGAAAACCTGCGCCAATGGATCGCCGATAACGAAGCACTCGTACCCGGCACTCGCATGCGCCATGTATCCATCACCGACAAAGCCAAGCAGGATTATTTGATTAGCTATTTAAAAACGCTGAAGTAGGCAGGTGTAACAAAAGCAGTGCTAAAAAGCGCTGCTTTGTTGATTAAGGCTCAACTAAGCACGTAGCTGAACGGGCCATCAAAATGAGGCTTTTATGGTTTACGTGTAAAAAGCCTCATTGTCTGCAACGCTTTTAGGCGTTAGCCGTGAACGTTTCCGTATCTATCACCTCTGCATAAGCGAAAACTGAAGACGTCAGTGCGTTTCGGCGTATGTTTGAGAAGCAAACAGGCTTAACGCCGAGCCAATAACGAAGTCGCAGTGGTCATAAAAGCTAAAAGCCCTCGGTGCAACTAAGCAACAGAGGGCTTTTGGGGAGCGGTTTGCTCTTGTTATGCTTTTGATTCAGCAGGTGCTGCTTCGGGTGCCGCGGACGATGATTCTGTGTCGGCAGTTGTATCACTTTGAGGTAATGGCAGCGGCGGTAAGTCAGTGCTCATTAACTCCATGCCATCCTGCATGATGCTAAGCGAGCGCTCGTTATCGCCCAAGTGAGTCAGCAAGCGTGTGAGCTCGCTGTAGGTCTCAGGTGATTTTTCAAGCGCTAAGCTTTCTTCTAAATAATCTACTGCTTTGCCCCAGTGCTCGTTACGCATTGAGATGCGGCCCAACGTCAGTTTCAAAGAGGCGCTGTCTGGGTGCTTTTTAAGCCAGCCTTTAGCGACTTCTAACTGCTTATGCGCGTCGGGTGCTTGCACACGACCGTAAAGTCGAACAAGGCCCTCATCCCACTCTTTCTTAATTTTAGTGCGCAAGAAGCTTTCAGCTTTTTCTTCTGAGCGGGCTTCAATGAGTAGCTCAACATATTGGCGAACGATTAGCTCATCTTGAGACATTCGGTTCGGTAAGCTATCCCACTCGCGGTTTAAGGCTTTTAAGCGTGTTTCTACATCGGCTTCTGCTGGGATATTAGCCAGTGCAGTGCCAAGCAGTTGTGCATAGCAGGTTTGCTCTAACTTATCTAATTCGGCTGGGTTGAATACCTTGTGCTTACGTAAATCAGGCAACAAGTTTGTTAACCCTTGCCAGTCTTCGAGGCTGACATACACCGATTTGAGTAGGCGTAAAACATAGGTGTTTTTAGGTGCTAAACGTCGCAAGCGAATGAGGTTAGCTAAGCAGGTTTCGTATTCTCCTCGTTCGAGCTGGATCTGTGCTTGGCTCACGCCAATGGCCACTTCAGCTTGAGGAACGGCGCTGCGTGCCTGCTGTAACAGCTCATCGGCGGCTTTGTCTTCCCTTTGCTCATGAGCCGCACGTGCGCCGGCCAAGTAGTTAACGAGGGGGAGTTGCGCATCATTGGCGGACTGTTTGAGTAGGCGTTGAGCTTGCCACCACTTACCCTCGGAAAGCGCCAGCAACCCTTTCATGGTTTTACGTTGCGCTAATGAGTGACGACGATGCTCGCGCCATTCTTTAATGCGGGTATGAGGCATTTTCGAATGCAATAAAAAGTTGATCAGCCAATGTAAAATGGCAAAACCAAGCACCAATATGACTATCAGTACCCATAAGCTTGTCTCAATGGTCGTGCCATTATAAGCAAGCATGGCATAGCCAGGGTCTTGAACCATTTTTTCGCCAACCCAAGCGCCAACCGCTAGGACGACGAGTAGAAGAAGCAGTAGTCTTTTCATTAAGCGGCTCCTTCTGCCTTAAGGTCGGTCATTTTTTGAAGGTAGCTTTTTAAGGCGTTAAGAGAGCCGCTAATATCAGGCATTTGCGGTGAAATTTGAAGAGACTTAAGCTCATTCACTCCGCGCAGTAACGATTGTGTGGTTGCATCGTCGGCTTCAAAATAAGTAGAAAGCCACTCTTCTGCTTTGTCTAGACTACGGTCGAAAGCGACTTGCTTGCGTTGCAGTAATGCCAGTTGGGCTTGCTCCAGCATCAGGTGCAGATTTTGTTGCAGGTAGTAATTTTGCTCTGGTGATAACAGTGGCTCGATTTTCTTATCATGGTGCTGAATCACAACAAGCTTCTCAAACTTATCCACTGCTTTTGCCCATGAATCGCGAACATTATCCATTAATGAGGTATCAACGGTATCCGGTGTCATTTCTTCGATGAGAGACGGCAATTGATTTTTTTCAGTTAGCGGGATTAAGCGTAAGTTATTGACTTGGTTATTCAGTGCCGCTAGCTTGAGGTAGCTACCTTCTAAATCAAATGTTGGAACGGCTTCGAGGGAGGCAATATCTTCAGCGAGCGCTTTGCGCACGGCATAGATAGATACGTCATCGGTCTCTTTTAAAATCTTATCGGCAGACTTAAGAAGAGCTAGGGCGCCAACCGGAGTTTGCTCCATCATGACACGTTGGTTTGCCAATCGTAACAAGTACTCTGATTCGGCCAATAGCCAATCTTTGCGGGTATTGGTTTGTTTTGCTTGCACTTGCTGAATGCTTTGCGTCAGGCGTTCTTGTAACTCAGCAATACCGGCTTGTTCTTTGGCTGTTTGGTTTTGCAGCATGGTTAAACTTTGGTTAACCGATGAAACCTGTGTGCTAACAAGCGATTTAGCGTCAGCAACGGTGGCGTTGGTGCTGTTGATAGCCTCAGACACTTGCGCCTTGAGTGCTTCTATATCAGCACTTTCTTGCTGCTGTTTTTGCATATCGTGCCAGTAGATGTAACCCGTTGCGCCTAATGCAATAATTGAGATAACCAGTGCTAACTTACCAGGCCATGTGCTTGGCTTTTTTTCTTCGGCTTGAGGTACCGCTGCAACCACCGGTGTGGGTTTGTCGGCCGGTATTTCTTTGGTTGGCTCAGTCACTTCAGGCTTGTTATCTGCAGACTGGGGTTCCTTTGCTGCCGTCGATTCAGTATCGGCGGCTTTTGCCACATCCGGTTTTGGATCAGATGTGTCATTAGATGTTTGCGCTTCTACGGTTGGTTTCTTAGAGGCAGAATCGTCTTTTTTTACTTGATCCTGCTTATCGTCCGTATGTTTCCCGGTCTCTTTCATGCGTTGGCTTCCGAGTCATTAGCTAGGGTAAGCGCCTTGATCATGGACTCATCGTCCGGTCCTTGCGCTACCATGATAGTTGTAAATCCTATTGTACGGGCTTTTTCAGCAATTCGTTCACTGGGGACCACAAGGTACAGTGAGAGTAGTGAATTGATACTGAATTGTTGTTGCCGACCTTTCACCACTGTAACAAAGTTATCAAGGGCCTCGCCACTGGTAATAAGGATAGAGGTCAGTGAAGATTGATAAATAGTACTTTGGATAAGCGTATCTTCATAGGTGGGGCAGCAACGGTCATATAAATTGGCATATGTGACGATAGCTCCGCGCTGGCTTAACCCTTCGGCAAGCGTAGCTCTTCCTCCATCACCACGTAATATCAGTACCTTAGCGCCATTCAGTTCTGTCAGTGTTGGCATGGTTAACATGGCTTCGGAGTTAAAACCTTCGGCTGGGCGTTTAGCCGGTATGCCCGCATCGTTTAGCATGGCCTCCGTTTTTCCACCAATAGCTAACCATTCAATGCCGACAGGTAGCTGTGGCCAGTATTCATCTATCCATTCTATGGCAAGTTTAGCGGCGTTAGGGCTCACACAAATAATGATCTGATATTCATCAATGTTCATTATTTGTGTTTTGAGCAGATGATAACGAGGGTCTGTTGCTTCAATTGGATGAATGGCTAACAGAGGAAGCGGTATCGGAGTTGCACCGCAGTCCCTCAGTTGTTGTATTTGTTGGGCCGCTTGGTGAGCTGGCCGGGTAACTAATACCCGTTGTCCCGTTAAGTTGGCTAATGCATTTGGCATACTGTCCATTGCCCTTAAAAGTGTTATGCCTGAGCGTTACCTGATGCATAAACGGCACTGAGTATTTCCTGGGCACCGGCGTCTAGTAAGCGCTCGGCGAGAGCTATCCCCATTTGCTCGGCATTTTCTGGGGCTCCGCGCTCTTCGTCACGCAATACAGTCGTACCATCGGGCTTGGCGACGAGTCCTCGTAGGTAGACTTCATCTTCAGCTTCGTTAAGGACGGCGAAGCAGGCAATAGGTACTTGGCAGCCCCCTTCAAGACGGCGGTTCATGGCGCGCTCAGCTGTCACGCAAGCCGCTGTGCGAGCATCGTGTAGCGGGGCTAGTAGCTCGATCATCTCGTGGTCATCTAAACGGCATTCAATACCAACGGCGCCTTGTCCACCGGCAGGTAAGCAAATGTCTGCAGAGAGTTCGGTGCGAATCCGGTCTTGCAGTTCAAGTCTGATTAGCCCTGCTGTGGCAAGGATAATTGCGTCGTATTGCCCATCATCGAGTTTGCTAAGACGTGTTTGAACGTTGCCTCGTAAGTCATGAATTTCTAGATCGGGGCGCTGCTCACGCAGAAGTGCTTGGCGGCGTAACGATGAAGTGCCCACAATAGCGCCTTGAGGAAGTTCGGCCAGTGTGTTGAATCGATTGGAAACAAACGCATCGGTTGGGCGTTCTCGCGGGCAAATAACTGACAGTCCCAAGCCTTCGGGGAACTCCATTGGTACATCTTTCATAGAATGGACGGCGATGTCGGCGCGGTTTTCTAGCATGGCGACTTCTAGCTCTTTTACAAAGAGCCCTTTACCGCCCACTTTAGCCAGTGGGGTATCCAGAATTTTATCGCCTCGTGTGCTCATCCCCAGCAATTCGACTTCAATGCCAGGATGGTGTTTCTCTAGCTCGGCTTTTACATACTCTGCTTGCCATAGAGCTAACAGGCTTTTTCGGGTGGCGATGCGTACACGTTTTTTCTGGATATTATTTTGCATAATGATGTCCTGACAATCGAATCCGGCTGCAATGGCAATAACGAAAGTAAGAAGCCGATTCTAAACCGGCACGCCCAGCAGTGTTTGGATTGTAACAGATTGGTTTGGTTGCGTGTGCTTGTTCGGAAAAAGGGTCACGCTGCATGGAAAACTGATATAATCCGGCTAATTTTTTATTCGTTTTATAGCGGTTTGTTTACAAATTAATAGAAGCATAGCGCTGATTTTATAGGAGGTTAGTCATGAGCAACACAACCAACCAGCAATGGGGTGGTCGTTTTAATGAACCTACCGACGCTTTTGTCGCTCGTTTTACTGCATCAGTCCAATTTGATCAGCGCATGTATAAACAAGATATCCGTGGCTCTATTGCACACGCTACTATGTTGGAAATGGCAGGTGTTCTTACTGTTGAAGAGCGTGATCTGATTGTTAATGGCCTCAATGAAATTCAGTCGGATATCGAAGCTGGCAACTTTGAATGGTCAATCGAATTAGAAGATGTGCACATGAACATCGAAGCGGCACTGACAAAGAAGATCGGTATTACCGGTAAGAAGTTACACACGGGCCGCTCTCGTAATGACCAAGTCGCCACAGATATCCGTTTGTTTGTCCGTGATGAAATCGACCTGATTTTAGCTGAAATAACTCGCTTACAGCAGGGCTTAGCCGAGCTAGCCGAAGGTGAAGCCGACACCATCATGCCGGGCTTTACGCACTTACAAACCGCTCAACCTGTTACGTTTGGCCACCATTTAATGGCCTGGTTTGAAATGCTAACGCGTGATTACCAGCGTTTTGAAGATGTACGAAAACGCGTTAACGTAATGCCACTCGGAGCCGCGGCATTAGCTGGCACAACGTATCCGATTCAGCGCCATGTAACCTGTGAGTTGCTCGGTTTTGATGCGCCCGCTGAGAATTCGTTAGATGCGGTATCGGATCGAGATTTTGCTATTGAGTTTTGTGCTGCATCCAGCATCATGATGATGCACATGACGCGTATGTCAGAAGAGCTCGTATTATGGACGTCGGCGCAATTCAACTTTATCAATTTGCCTGATCGCTTTTGTACGGGCTCATCGATTATGCCGCAAAAGAAAAATCCTGATGTGCCAGAGTTGGTTCGAGGCAAGAGTGGGCGTGTTTATGGCCACTTGTTTAGTTTATTAACCTTGATGAAGTCACAGCCTTTGGCATATAACAAGGATAACCAAGAAGATAAAGAACCGCTGTTTGATGCCATTGATACCGTAAAAGGTTGTCTGCGTGCGTTCGCAGATATGGTTCCAGCGCTGGAGTCACGTAAAGAATATATGCGTGAAGCGGCCTTACGCGGTTTTTCAACGGCGACCGATCTAGCAGACTACTTGGTTCGTAAAGGAATGCCGTTCCGTGATGCTCACGAAGTCGTCGGTAAATCAGTTGCGTACGGCATTGAATCAGGTAAAGATTTAGGCGAAATGACCCTCAACGAATTACAGCAGTTCTCTGACACAATTAGTGAAGATGTCTTTGATGTTTTAACACTGGAAGGTTCTGTTGCGGCGCGTGATCATGTTGGCGGTACTGCGCCTAACCAAGTGCGTGCTGCCGTTACGCGTGCTAAAGCAATGTTAGCCAAGCGAGGTTAATTGGTGTGAATAGCCTATTAGCTAACCGGGGGTTGCTAATAGGTGACTTCTTTTACAACACAGCTCTCAGAAGAGCCAAGAATAAAGGGATTTATTTTGCTCACTAGTTTGATGTCCCGGCTGGGAAGAGAGCATAAGAACCTAGAGCCCGTAGAAGAGTTTATTTTATTCCAAGGGCTAATGGGTGTATTGGCGATTTTGCCATTTGCTGTATGGCGTTTCTGGAGTGGAAACATAGAGCAGGGAATGGTTGATCTGCTTATTGTTGTGTTTATGGTCGTTATTGGAGCGTACGTATTCGCAACAGGGCGTTATCGCTTAGCTGGGATAATTTTTACCATGACCTACTCGCTGGGTATGGTTCTATCTGTATATGTTAGGGGAACCGAGCTGCTTTTTTGGGCTTACCCTGTCACGTTAGCATGTTATTTTACCGTGCGCCTCAAAGAAGCGACAGCTATCTCCCTCATGTGCCTTGCTTTGGTAACTTGGCTGATTCGCGATATTGTAGAGCCTTCAGAAATGCTGCGTTTTGTAGTCACCTATGTGCTGGTGGCGATGTTTGCGTTTATTTTTGCTCGTCGCGTACATCATGACCGAGTGCGTTTGTCGGTGGCAGCCACCGTCGATTCATTAACCGGTGCAGGGAACCGCCGGGCGATGGATGATGAGATAGAAAGTGTTGTTTCTTCATTTTCCCGCCGTTCAATGCCTGTTTCTTTAGTGCTCTTTGATATCGACCATTTTAAGCGAATTAATGATAACCATGGCCATGGCGTGGGTGATCAGTTTTTGCAGCGCTTTGTCGAATTCATGCAGGTACTGCTGCGCCGTAATGAAAAGCTCTTTCGTTTAGGTGGTGAAGAGTTTGTGGTAATTGTTGAAGGTGATGTACAAGAGGCACAAAACTTAGCGGATCAAATTCGCCATTTGCTTGAAAAGACTCGTTTAATCCCAGGCTTATCTGTCACTGTATCGGTGGGCGTGGCGCAATTACGGGAAAAAGAGGACAGCCGAGATTGGATGAAACGCGCGGATGATGCGCTTTACCGAGCCAAACATTACGGCCGTAATCAGGTGTGTTCCGCGACGACAACTGAATAATTTGGACTAGCCGGTGGCGGTAAACGGTGAGTGCTTGGAAAATAGTCTGTGGGACTATGCGACGGTGCCGCTGGTAGGCACCGTCGCGTGGTGCTAGCTTTTCATCTTACGGTAGATAAAGAGCAAAATAACAGCGCCTAAGGTTGCTAAAGCAAAGCTACCTAGATTGAAGCCATCTACTTTACCCATGCCTAACAAGGTGCCCAAGTAACCACCGAGTAAACCGCCACCAATACCCAACAAAATAGTAATGATACAACCACCAGGGTCTTTACCAGGCATGATCCATTTAGCTAATGCGCCGGCTAACAGCCCCATAATAATCCACGATAAAATACCCATATAACCTCTTTGCACTTTCTGCTTTAAATTAAACGTTAATAATCCGTATTAGGCTTATAAGACGGTTTTCAAACTGAATGATGTCTGAAAATATCTACACAAGTGCGTAATAAGCGCTTTGATTAGTTAATTGAGATATCTACCATCAAGTCGCTGGCGATAGATTCTAGTGCTGCTTGTAGTTCGTCTACGTCCAGAGACTCGGGTGCGAGTAACTGTGCTTCTGCTTTAAATAGCAGCTCGGCCGACATAGAACCCGATACTAATTGGGTATCTAGGTGCTCAACATTAATTTGCCGCGCGGCAAGTGCTTGAGATATATCCCGAACGATTCCCGGTTTGTCGTGGCCTATAAGGTCGAGCGTTATAGGCTTTAGTGATACCTCACGGGCTTGGTCGTCACTGATTTCGCTTGATACTTTTAGCCCGCTGGACTGAAGCGCTTGCAGTGCGGCTTGTAGCGAATTAACTTGTGCTTCTGGTAAATCGACGAGTACGATACCGGCGAACTTGCCGCCAAGGCGAGAAAGGCCAGACTCAAGCCAGTTACCGCCATGAGAGACAATCGCGTGAGATAATTGTTCGACGAGTCCCGGTTTGTCTGGTCCGATGACCGTGAGTACGAGAGATGTCATGAGATGGCTCCCTGAATTATTTTGTTTTTGTACCCGAAGGATACTACACAAGTATGGAAACCGTGCTAAGTGCTTTATGGCCCATTTTTGCTTTATTAGTGTTAGGCCAGCTAGGTCGTCGATATCAGTTCCCAGGTGATGCCTTTTGGCTGCCGGCTGAAAAGCTTACCTATTTTGTATTATTCCCCGTGATGTTGATCGATCGATTGGGGTCGGCTGATATGAGTGGGGTTCCGGTTTTTTCGATCGCCGTCGCTATTGTTGTGATGCTGCTAGCCGGTTCGGCGGTATGTTATTTACTCAAACCTTGGTTAAAGTTAACCGCTGCCGGCTTTACCTCTTTCTATCAAGGCGGCATACGCTTTAATACTTATGTGGCCTTAGCTGCGGCCGCCGCGTTATTTCAAGGCGATGCTATAGCAATCTCTGCCGTTATTATCGGTATTATGATTCCGCTTATTAACGTACTGTGCATTCTGGTTTTTTCGTTACACACAACCGCTACGCCGAGCGTGAAAAATGTCGTTATCAATTTATCGAAAAACCCACTCATACTCAGCTGCCTACTGGGTATCTTTTTAAATACAAGCGGACTTGGCGTGCCCTCTGGATTTAGCTCTGTAGCGGGTTTGTTGGGTGCCATGGCTTTACCTTTGGGATTATTGGCCGTTGGCGCGGGCCTAAATTTAAATACCCTGCGTACTGGTAAAACGGCTATTTGGGTTTCATCTGTCGTAAAGCTAGCCGTATTCCCTGTCATTATGTGGTTAACGTGCTGGAGTTTAGGCTTTACGGCACAAATGACGGCTTTGATGTTGGTGTTTGCGGCAGTGCCAACGGCCTCGTCTGGGTATATTTTGGCTCGACAACTGGGAGGCGACACTGAGTTAATGGCGGCAATTATTACCGGGCAAACTCTCTTGTCATTTCTATTTATGCCGTTAGTGATGTGGTTTGTGCTTTAAAAACGAATTGCTTGCTGTAGCCTTCGAGTCAGAAAATTTTCTTGTTTTTCAGCTGTTTTTCGCTAAAACTTATAAAAATAACTAAGAAAACAGCGTAACTTGCGGATAAGTTATACGTAAAGCTTGATTTTTTTACAGAATATGAAAGACTCTTTGCTGTTTTTTTGCGAACAAGTTTAACATCACTGTTTTTTCAAGTTTATTTTTTAAAAAAATTTAGAGCGTTACTATGCGAAAGGGTCCAGATCTTGTCATGTTAGTGATTACCGCCTTTGTCATCGGTTCTGTTATTACCGGTGTCTTTTCACAAACAGATTTTGAACTGGCGTCCATTGTCTCTCAAGTTTTTAGCCGCCAAGGCTAGCCTTGCTCAACTCACGGTAGCTACGGCTACTTCCATTGCGCCACTAAACTCTACTTCTTCTGCTCCCTATTATGATGAATAGGTGTGTAAAGCCTTGTCTGTAGCAACAGCACTGAGGGGAATGTCCCATGGTTCGATGGGTAGCGTGTCTACCTTTTGAAGCTCATGAGCTAAACCAATTAAGCGAGGCTTGTTAATCCCCGGTTTTTTTAGGTAGCTAAAGGTGCGATCGTAGTAGCCGCCTCCCATTCCCAGTCGCCCTCCGTTCGTATCAAAGCCAACCAGTGGCATGAGTACGAGGTCGATGCGCTTGGCGCTTAACATGCGATGGTAAGGCTTGCGAGGCTCTAAAATTCCATATTTATTGCGCTTCATTGGGGTGCTTGGTGTGTATTGCGTAAACCACAGGCGGTTATGACTCAAGGGATGCAAGACAGGCAGATAGACTCGCTTATTGTGTCTGTGACACCATTCAATGATGGGTTGAGTGCCTATTTCGCCATCTGAGTCTATATAAACCGCAATGTGTTTTACGCGCTGAATTGCGGGTATTTTACCCAGCTGGTTGAGAAGCCGTCTGCTCGCTTCCTTTTGCTGTAATGGAGTAAGTGCGCGGCGTTGGCGGCGCAGTTTGGAGCGCAACTGTTGGCGTGTATCCATACTGACCTTAAGGTTTGGCTTGATAAAGGTAGGAAGGACTTCCCGAGGTACCGATATTGGTTGTGGCCCTGAACCCGAAGGTTCAAGGAGGAGATTCCCGAGATGTATTAGGCTTTCCGAAGAACGGACATGCTCACAACACCTGCTAAGAAAATCCAATCTGGTGTTTATCGGCTCGAGGGACGTAACCAATTGTCAGTTACCCCAGGAAGCCCTTGCATTATAACGCTATAAATTAAGATGTCAGGTCTTGTAATTTTTTATCTTAATGCTATGTGAAATACATAACATAATGATTTTACTGTAAAAAAAATTACGATGAATGATCTTCAGGTTGACCTTTTTCTAGTTTGGCCAAGGATTGATCTATTTTACTACCAAGGCGTTGTATGCGGGATTCGATCAGCTCAGATTGCTGGGCTTTATTTTGTAGCAGTTCGTGAGACATATTGAGCGCGGCCATTACGGCGATGCGATCTAGTCCTAGTAATTTACCCGTATCGCGTATTTCGCGCATTTTTGTATCAAGGTATTCAGCCGAGGCAAATAATTCGGCCTCAGCGCCATCTGGGCAGCCGACTACATATTCCTTGTCCAGTATTCGAATTGATACTTTTTGGCTTTTCCCTTGGCTCATGTGTTCTGCTCCAGTGATTTGAGGCGCTGAATCATTTTCTCGACCTGAGCGCGAGTTTGATCGTTCACCTGAAGCAATCGAGCCTTATCATGGCGGACGTTTTGCTCGGCTTCACGCAGTTGTCGGTTTTCATATTCCAAACGAGCGCAACGTTGCAGTAGTTGATCTATTTTTTGTTCGAGTGCGTTAAAATAGTGATCTGTCATCTTGAGGTCCGGCATTCCTAGCTCTGAGCTTTATTATGCTGACTATAATCAGGCTCTATTGTAGGGTCAATTCTGCCTAAGCTCCATGGATGCGTTACACTTAGCGTAATTCTATGTGACGATTGATAATTCGAGAGTGTTTTAATGACTTTAGCGCAACATGATGAACTCCTTACTTTTGACCAAATAGCCAATGTGCTTGTATCTGAAGAGGTACTAACGGTATCGCCTGCTGAACTTCATGGCTGGCTTGCCGGTCAATTAGCTTCCGGGGCACGTTTAACGCCTGATTTATGGCTGAAGACGGTATGCGAGCTTTTAGAGTTATCAGGGTTATCACACGAGACGAGCAAAATAGGGCTAATTGGCTTGTACCAACAAACATTAGGCCAACTTGAAAGCTTTGATATGGGGCTGTCGATGCTACGGCCAGACGATGAGTCACCTGTTCATCAACGCACCGAAGCGTTGGGGCAGTGGACTCAGGGCTTTATGACAGGTTTCGGTTATCAAGGTAAGCAGACCGATCAGTCGTTATCAGCAGAGGCAAAAGAGTCGTTGACTGATTTATCGCAAATTGCCCAAGTTTCCAGTGAAGATGTGGAAGATACAGACGAAGCCGAGTCTGACCTGATGCAACTTGAGGAATATGTTCGGATGGCTGCATTAATGCTGTTTGCCGAGTGCAATAAACCCGACGATACACAAGAGTCTGCACCACAAGCAATGCACTAAGAGCGTTGCCATAGGATGGAGGTATGATGGATTACCCGCGTATAGAACAGACTGAATTTGCCGCTCGACGTGAACGCTTAGCCGAGCAAATGGATGATAGCAGTGCTGCTATCGTACCCGCAGCAAGCTTACAGCCACGTAACAATGATGTTGAGTTTCCGTTTCGACAAGACAGCGATTTCTACTACCTAACAGGCTTTGATGAGCCCGATGCGGTCATGTTGCTCATTAAGCGAGCCGGTGTGGTGACCTATCATTTGTATTGTTTGCCTCGTGATCCTCACATGGAAATTTGGCATGGGTTCCGCCACGGGCCAGAAGGCGCCAAGGCAATTTTTGGTGCTGATGAGTCAGGTTCTGTAGAGGCGTTAGATGATAAAGTCCCAACGCTGCTAGACGGCATTGCTCAGCTGTATTTTTGTATGGGTAGCCACTTGGCTACGCAAGAGCGCGTAGAAGCATGGTTAACGGTTATGCGTCAGCAGGTGAGGCAAGGGGTACAAGCGCCGACACAACTGACGGATTTGGCACCTTGTCTGCACGATATGCGTTTAATTAAGTCCGAAGCTGAAGCAGCCGTCATGCGCGCTGCCGGTGAGATATCGGCACAAGCTCACATCCGCGCGATGCAAGCATGTAAACCGGGTATGAAAGAGTATCAACTCGAAGCCGTAATCACTCATCACTTTATGAATGAAGGCTGCCGTCTACCGGCCTATTCAAGTATTGTCGGTGGGGGGGAGAATGCGTGTGTTCTGCATTATGTGAGCAATCGTGACACGCTGCGCTCTGGCGATTTAGTGTTAATTGATGCGGGCTGTGAACATGATTATTACGCTGGGGATATAACGCGGACGTTTCCCGTTAATGGTCAATTTAGCGACGAGCAAAAAGCACTCTACGAGCTGACATTAAAGGCGCAGTATGCCTGTTTGGATATGATTAAGCCGGGAGTACCGTGGGAGGCAATCCATGATTGCTCAGTGCGCGTCATTACCGCAGGGCTAATTGAACTGGGTTTATTGTCTGGTCAGTTGGACGCGCTGATAGAAGAAGGCGCTCATCGTGAGTTCTACATGCACAAGCTGGGACATTGGCTGGGTATGGATGTCCATGATGTAGGTAACTATAAGGTTGATGGCCAATGGCGAACACTGCAGCCGGGTATGGTGATGACAGTTGAACCTGGTATTTATGTATCGCCATCCAACATGTCTGTTGATGCGCGTTGGCGTGGTATAGGAATACGCATTGAAGACGATGTATTAATCACTGAAACAGGGCATGAAGTCCTGACGGCATCGGTTCCTAAAACCGTTGATGAAATAGAAGCATTAATGGCGGCCGTATGACAGAAAAAAGTAACAAAGAGGCAAGCGCTGCAGATCAAACGTTCGATATTGTCATTATCGGTGGCGGAATGGTGGGTGCTAGCTTGGCTGCGGCGCTGCTGCCTGCCGCTCAGTCGCTTGATTTACAGATCGCCATGATCGAATCCCAGCCTTTACCGGATGACGATTTGACGGTTTACCAGCCTAGCTATGATGCTCGAGCCACCGCGTTATCTTATGGCACCCGATCATTATACGAGCATATCGGTGTTTGGCCGGCGATCGCGGAGCAAGCGACCCCTATCACCCACATTCATGTGTCGGATAAAGGCCACTTTGGTGCTGCTCGCTTAAGCGCCGAGCAAGAAAAAGTACCTGCTCTAGGGTACGTGGTAGAAAACCACTGGCTTGGGCGTGTGTTGCTTAATCATTTACAAACCCATACAAACCATGAGCGCCTTACGCCGATCTGTCCTGCTCACGTGTCTCATGTGGCGCGTGTAGAATCAGGTATGGAAGTAACCGTTGACATTAACGGCGTTGAGCAAGTTATTCGTGCGGCGTTGGTGGTGATGGCTGATGGCGGTCGTTCCGACTTACGTGAACAGTTAGGCATTGGCTATCAGCAAACTCAATATGATCAGCATGCTGTTGTAGCGGTTATTAGTCCCGATCGATCGCACAAAAATATTGCGTATGAGCGATTCACACCCGACGGGCCTGTTGCTGTATTGCCGCTTGCCACGCATGACCAAGATAACCGTTGTGGCCTTGTGTGGACAGTACCATCAGATGAGTTAGAAGAAACGCTTGCCATGTCGGACGACGCTTTTATGGCCAAGGTACAAGAGCGTTTTGGTTATCGTGCCGGGCGGTTTGTAAAAGTGGGAGAGCGGTTCAGTTATCCGCTTAAAAAAGTCGTAGCGGATGAACAGGTACGTTCAGGTTTAGCGATACTGGGCAATGCGGCGCATGCTTTACATCCGATTGCTGGCCAAGGCTACAATTTGGCTTTACGGGGTGTTGTTGCCTTGGCTCAACAATTAATTGATGCACGCCAACGCGGTGTTGGGCTGGGTGATCTTACAATGCTCCAAGCTTACTATCGTGCGCGCATTGATGATCAGGAACGTACGATAGGTTTGAGCGATAAGACGATGCGCTTGTTCTCAAATACAAATCCATTGCTCGCTTTGGGGCGTGATGTTGGCTTGCAAGCGATGGATATCTGCCCAATAGCCAAAACAATATTTGCCCGTGGGGCCATGGGCTTGGATATTCCGGCGCCAGATTTAACGGCTTCATAACAATGGTAACCACAATAGGGTTTAGGTATTAAAATGACAGTGCAGACGGCAGATGTCGTAGTAATAGGCGCCGGAATGGTCGGGTTGTCCGCTGCGGTAGCGTTCGCCCAACAAGGCTTACAGGTTGTTGTACTTGAACAAAAAACGAGTCAATTAGCACAGGCTATGTCCCAAGCGAAGGCTCAGCAAGATGTGGGCTATGATTCGCGAGTGAGTGCCTTGACCTGCGCGTCTGAGCAGTGGCTTAAAAGCTTAGGGGCGTGGCCATTGATGCAAGGTTTGCGTATACACCCTTACACAGATATGGATGTGTGGGATGGCGAAGGCAGCGGACATATCCACTTTTCCAGCCGAGAACTTCATGAGCCGCACTTGGGGCATATTGTAGAGAACCGAGTCACGGTGGCTGCTCTTATGGAAATAGCCGCGGGTTTGAAATCCCTAACCTGGGTGGCTGGCGTCAGTGTTGAAGCCATGAGTGATGTAGCAGCAGATGGCACTCGACAGCTAACCTGTAGTGATGGGCAACTATGGCAAACGGCGTTAGTGGTCGCGGCTGATGGCGCCATGTCTGGGGTTCGTCGCATGGCGTCGATTCCCATGTGGGAGTGGGACTACGGCCATCATGCAATTGTTACGACGGTTACCACTGAAAAGCCCCACCGTAACACGGCGTGGCAGCGTTTTACGGATGATGGCCCGTTGGCATTTTTACCGCTCAGTGACCCCCATTCTTGCTCCATTGTATGGTCAACGTCACCGGATCATGCACGAGATCTGATGTCAGGCGACGACCAAAGTTTTTGTGATTTGCTCACGCGTAGTTTTGAGCAGCGCTTAGGTCAGGTGCAAACAACCGCTGAGCGTTCGGTTTTTCCGTTGCGTCAGCGTCACGCCAAATACTATGTTAAGGCCGCTCTGGCGGTTATTGGCGATGCGGCCCACACCATCCATCCCTTGGCAGGGCAAGGCGTTAATTTAGGGCTAATGGACGCCGCTGCTTTGGTGGAAACGGTGCTGCAGGCGCGCGATCGGGGTGATCAATGGAGCAGTGAAGCGGTTTTGTTACGCTATCAACGCCAACGGCAAGCGGCGAATATTCAAATGTCTGCGGGCATGGAATTCTTTAAACAATTATTTGGGCATCAGCAGCCGTTGCTTAAGCTTATTCGTAACACGGGAATGAATACGCTGAACAAATTATCTCCGATAAAACAACATATTGTCATGCAGGCGATGGGGCTTAAAGGCGATCTGCCCGCTATGGCTCAACGTAAAAGCGGATGAATAAAACGATACGGGCTGGACTAAAGAAGCATCGTGCGGCAGGCTCAAGCATTGATCTGCTGCGCAAATCCCTATAAATTGACCTCCCTTTTTTATTTTCGGGCTTAGGGTTAGCGCTGATTCATGGCTTAATAAGCTCTACATGCAACAAACACCAGCGAGTTTGTGACGAATGGCAAAGAAGACTGCGTTGTACGATCTACACCAATCCATGGGTGCTAAAATGGTTGATTTTGGCGGCTGGGATATGCCGATCAACTATGGCTCTCAAATAGAAGAACACAATAAAGTACGTCAGGCATCAGGCATGTTTGATGTTTCTCATATGACAATCGTCGATGTTACTGGCGCCGATGCGGCTGATTATTTGCGCCGCTTGCTAGCGAATGATGTCGCTCGTCTTACCGTGAAGGGTAAAGCGATGTATAGCGGTATGCTCAATGACAATGGTCATGTCATCGACGATCTCATTGTATATCTAATGAGCGAACCTCATGTATCAGGTGAGTGGTTTCGCGTCGTCGTAAACTGTGCAACACGTGATAAAGATTTGCGGTGGATGGCTGAGCAAGCAGCACGCTTTGATGTGGCCTTAACCGAACGACCCGAATTGGCGATGGTTGCCGTACAAGGACCTGAGGCGATAGCGTTAACTAAAACAGTCTTGAGTGAGTTCCGCCAGCGTCTGATTGATGGCCTCGACGTGTTCCAAGGTTGCGAGTCGGAAGGTTGGTTTATAGCCCGAACTGGTTATACCGGTGAAGATGGGTTAGAAATTATGGTTCCTGACGATGAAGTGGTCGCTTTTTGGCAAGCATTAGCCGATGCAGGTGTGTCACCCTGTGGTTTGGGCGCGCGTGATACATTGCGCTTAGAAGCGGGTATGAACCTATATGGCTCTGATATGGATGAAACGGTTACGCCGTTGCAGTCGGCTATGGGCTGGACCATAGCTTGGGAGCCTGAAACACGCCAGTTTATTGGTCGTGAAGCGCTTGAAGCACAAAAAGCGGCGGGTGTACCTGATAAGCTAGTAGGGCTAGTATTAGAACAGCGTGGCATTTTACGCGGTCACCAAAAAGTAATCGTGGAAGGTTTAGGTGAAGGTGAAATTACCAGCGGTAGTTTTTCACCAACGCTCAACGTATCAATTGCATTGGCGCGTGTTCCAGCCGGAACGGGTGCAGAAGCTATGGTTGATATGCGTGGCAAACAAGTGCCGGTCAAAGTGGTTCGTCCACCTTTTGTCCGTCATGGCAAAAAAGTTTTTTCTTAACCTCCTTAGACAGGAACCGGGAAGATGAGTGATATTCGTAACGAACTGAAATATGTATCTAGCCATGAGTGGATCCGTGATGAGGGTGATGGCACCGTCACTATCGGTATTACTGACCATGCGCAAGATTTGCTAGGTGATGTTGTATTTGTTGAGTTACCGGAAGAGGGCTCAGAAGTAGGCGCAGGTGACGACGCGGGTGTTGTTGAGTCTGTGAAAGCTGCATCAGATATTTATGCGCCTGTTTCAGGTGAAGTGGTTGCTGTTAACGAGCAGCTTGAAGAGTCTCCTGAGCTGGTTAATAGTGATCCTTACGGCGACGGTTGGTTCTTCCGTCTTAAGTTGTCGGATGCTTCTGAACTAGACGACTTGCTAGACGCCGCGGCGTATGGCGAGCTGTGCGAAGACGAAGAATAAGCGCTAAGGTAGCCAACACATACCTAACATAGCTTATGTGTGGCCTACTAGCCTTACTAAAAAACCCCGGAATTCCGGGGTTTTTTGTGCCTGCTGTGTAGCGTAAATACTAGCTGCGGTTGTGTGTTTGCTCGATACCAGCCGCGAGATCTCTTTCTGCTGCCGGGTCGAAGTGGACACCAGCATCATCTACCGTACCGGCGAGTGGATCATCATAGATGGTGGTATCCAGCTGGTTTTCACTTTTTGCGACAACGACTGACACGACAGCATCGCCTGAGATATTAACGGCGGTGCGGATCATGTCGAGCAGGCGGTCAACACCCAGGATTAAACCAATACCTTCGATAGGTAAGCCAACTTGGGCGAATACCATCGATAACATAATTAAGCCCACGCCAGGCACGCCTGCGGTACCAATTGACGCTAATACCGACATCATAATAACGGTTAAATACCCGCTCATGCCAAGTTCGACATTGTAGATGTTAGCAATGAATACCGTTGCAACCCCCTGCATGATGGCCGTGCCGTCCATGTTGATTGTTGCGCCAAATGGTACGGTAAAAGACGCCACGGAGTTTTTAACCCCCATTCGTTCGGTGACGGTACGAAGGGTCACGGGGATCGTCGCATTCGAGCTGGAGGTACTGAATGCGAACACTTGTGCGTTACGGATTTTTTTAAGAAAGACGAAGGGGCTAAGGCCAGAAAAGAGCTTGAGGACAACTTGAAGCGTTACAAACAGGTGGAATAAAAGAACACCAATCAGAACAAGCACGTACCCTAATAGCTGACCCAGTAAATCTAAGCCTAGGTTTGCCATCGCTTTCGCAATCAAACAAAAGACCGCATAAGGTGCGACAGACATGACGATAGTTACCATTTTCATCATGACTTCATTTAGCACTTCAATAAAGTCAGCAACGCTACTGGCTTTACGTCCTACTAGCAAAATGCTGGTCCCAAAGAGAATAGCGAAGAAGATGACTGGCAGCATGTCGCCTTTCGCCATGGCATTAATAGGGTTGGTTGGAACAATGTTGATGAGCACATGGCTCAGTGGAGGTGCGTCTTTACCAGTAAAGACCGCTTCAGAAACGGCGTTCATACCTTGCCCAATACCCAAGCCTGCGGCAATAATCAAAGCGGACGCAATAGCCACTGCGGTGGTAATTAAATAAAGTACAAAGGACTTAGAGCCAATACGCCCTAATAATTTGATATCGCCGATGCCGCAAACGCCGCAAATTAGTGAGAAGAACACTAATGGCACAACGAGCATTTTGAGAGCGTTAACGAACATGGTTCCAACAACATGGAATAGTCCGTTAGTCAGGTAGCCGTAAATCCATCCGTCAGGAGCGTTGAGCCCCAGTAGGTTAATGGATAATCCGACAACTATCCCTAGTAGCATGCCAATTAGGACTTTAATGGTAAGACTCATACACACCTCCGTGTTAGTTTAGATCACAATACCATTGTCATCCGAGTATGACTATTCTGAAATATTGCCCTATTTATCCGTGATAAACACGCGCTAACGCAGAGATTATCGACCTGACCTTAGCAAGGGTGTAAGCTTAACCTTAATTATTTTTTATCCCGGCTAAGGCCGGGATTGTCGTCTAAAGCGTCTGTCGAGAGTGTCATGTCTCTAAATACCTTAATTTTGAATAGTGGTGCTGACCGCCGTCTGCGCGCAGGTCATGTGTGGATTTACAGCAACGAAGTCGATAACAAACGTTCACCGCTCAAACAATTTGCGCCTGGCGAGCAAGTGCTCGTTGAATCAAGCCAAGGTAAAGCGATGGGCATTGCTTATATCAACCCTAATACGTTGATTTGTGGGCGTATGATCAGCCGCGATACGCGTTACCGTCTTGATCGCTCCTTATTGGTGCATCGTATCAATATTGCATTATCTTTACGTGAAGCTTGCTTTGATAAGCCGTGTTACCGCCTTGTGTTTGGTGATTCTGATGCTTTACCCGGTCTGGTGATTGATCGCTTCTTTGATGTGTTTGTTGTACAGATTTCCACGGCTGGAATGGAAGCGGCTGTGGATGAAGTGGTCGCCGCTTTAAATAAGATCTTTACGCCGCAGGCTATTGTTTTACGGTGCGATGGTAAAATGCGCACAACAGAAGGGCTGGAAAGCTACATTGAAGTAGTGCAAGGCGAAGTGCCTGAGCTATGTCCGCTGGAAGAAAACGGAGTGCCCTTATTAGCACCTATCTTAACGGGTCAAAAAACGGGTTGGTTCTACGATCATCGTGACAGCCGTGCCGAGATGCAGCGCCATGTTCAAGGTAAGCGAGTACTCGACTTGTTCAGTTACGTGGGGGGCTGGGGTGTACAGGCATTAGCTGCTGGAGCTGATGAAGTCACCTGTGTGGATGCCTCTGAAACAGCCTTAGAAGTCGCACTAGAAAATGCACGTATCAATAATGCAGATGACCGTTTTGTCGGCTTAAAAGGAGATGCATTTGATACTTGCAAAGCGCTAATACAAGAGCAAGAACGCTTTGATGTGATTGTTGTGGATCCGCCTGCATTTATCGCCCGTCGCAAAGACATCAAAAATGGTGAGCGGGCGTATGCGCGTATCAATAACATGGCGATGCGTTTATTGAAAAAAGACGGCATATTAATTAGTGCCTCATGCTCTATGCATTTAGAGCGCGCTAGCTTGATTGATATTATCCGCAGCAATGCACGCGAGCTCGATCGTACGGCACAGATCTTCCATCAAGGGCACCAAGGCGCAGATCACCCGGTACATCCCGCGATCCCAGAAACGGACTATTTAAAATCTTTTAGTGTTCGCGTCTTACCGGGGAGCTAAATGGCACTGAGCTGGTCATACCAGTGATTCAAACGTCAGCAAATAAGGAGAGGGTATGCAGTATCGTAAACTAGGTAGTAGTGATTTAGCCGTGAGCCGCATCTGCTTAGGCACTATGACATTCGGTAATCAAAACACGGAAGCGCAGGCGCACGAGCAATTAGACTACGCCGTCGCTCACGATGTGAACTTTATCGATGCTGCCGAAATGTACCCCGTGCCGACGTCTCCAGAAACACAGGGCCGAACAGAAACTTACATTGGCAACTGGCTTAAAAAACGTGGCAAGCGGGATGATTTAATCATCGCAACCAAAGCGGCTGGCCCCGCAGAAATGACCAGTTACCTGCGCCCTAATTTACACTTTGATCGCCCTAATCTGCGTGAAGCCATTGAGAAAAGCTTGCAGCGTTTGCAAACCGACTATGTCGACCTCTACCAGCTACATTGGCCTGATCGTCAAACCAACTTCTTTGGCAAATTGGGTTATACACATGACGCCTCTAAAGATGGTACGCCCATCCTAGAGACTCTGCAGGTGCTCCAAGAGCTGGTGGATGAAGGAAAAATTCGTCACATCGGCCTCTCGAATGAAACGGCTTGGGGAGCTATGAGCTTTCTAAAGTACGCCGAGATGCACGATTTGCCGCGTATTGTGAGTGTTCAAAACCCATATAGCTTATTGAATCGCTCGACCGAGGTTGGCTTGGCTGAAGTAATGCAGCGCGAGCAGGTAGATTTGTTGTCTTACTCACCCTTAGGGTTTGGCGTATTGTCGGGTAAGTACCTAAATGGGCAAATGCCAAAGGGATCACGCTTATCATTGTTCCCAAGCTATGCGCGCTATACAAATGAAAACGGTATAGCTGCGACGCAAGCTTACGTATCACTCGCGAAAGAGCATGGCATCGATCCTTCGCAGCTGGCACTGGCGTTTGTGAATTCGCGCCCATTTTTAGCATCTACTATTATCGGTGCCACCACCATGGAACAGTTGGCTATAAACATCGCGTCTGATGATGTTGAACTAAACAGCGATATTCTTGAAGCAATCGAGACTATCCACCAACGTTACACATACCCGTGTCCGTAAGCCAATGACGCTTAACTAAAAGAGCCTACACGGCTCTTTTTTTATGTGTGCTTGCCCTCAAAGCAGCATAAACAGGGCTAATAACTCATAGCTATTATCAATATAGCTAGATCTCATTGGGCAAAACTCGTAAACGCGTTAATACTGAATGTAATCCCTATCGGGAAAACAAACAGAGGTTATCGACATGTTTAAAGTAAAACACTTAATGAGCCATCAGGTTACGCCCCTAACCATGGAAACATGCCTCACTGATGCCGTCGATCAGCTACTTTCAAGTGGTTTCTTGGGGTTGCCTGTTGTTGATGAAAAAAAGCAGCTGGTGGGCTTTCTATCAGAACAAGACTGTATCAAAGCATTGATCACTGACAGCTACCACTGTGATTCACACATCCAAGTGAAGGATATTATGCACAAGAACCCCTTGTTCGTATCGGCTGAGTTATCCATCCTAGAACTGGCGACCATCATGGGGAAAGATAAGCCCAAAATCTTCCCTGTGGTGGATGATTTTAATCGTATCGTGGGGATCATCACCCGCTCACAAGTCATGTCATCGCTTAATCAGTCCCTAAAAGGGTGCCGAGTGGCGTAGGTACATAAATAGTCAACGTGGAAGTAAACACCGCAGTATGGATGATTAGTCTGTACTGCTTTTGTATGCGTACCGTCTGGCACTACGTTAGACTTCTCACAATAAACCTACAGATGCTCTCAACGGGTATAGGTCAAATTCCTATTTTTAGGTAGGAGGTGGTTCGAGAAGCGATACCCGACTACAATATTGGTCTTCTTTTCGCACATAGAGCAGGACGCTCGTAAGGTTAGATCATGGAATGGGATAAAGCATACAATGATATTTTCGCGACCAATAAACGCATTGCAAACAGCGAAGCTATACAAAAAGCTAAGAACCTAAAACCTGTTGTAAATACGCCCGCATCACCACCTCAGGGTGTCCCTCCTGGTTTTTCTAGCAAAGGTAACCCAGAGAAAATGGAGTACTCTCCATTACCTGAAGGGAGAATACCATTATTACCGCTTCGCTTTGCGTTAAGTAACGAGGCTATCCTCAAGACGAGAAAGAGTCTTCATAACTGGGTTAGTCATGGATTTTAAGTAGATTATCGAAAGTGCTGATTTTTAGAATGTTTTGGTAAAGATAAAACTTATCTTAATGTGGATAAGAAGGTTTGTAATAAGGTTGCGCGTTATGCTGGAAGTCGTCGTATTTATATCCGGGTTAAACTGTTTTATAAGGACGTCAATTTTTCCAATAACAGTGAATGGTTATCTTTAGAGCTGAGTGGTGTGTAATGCCAATCTTTTATATGAACGGAAAAAAACTGTACGCGGGCGATGCACTACTGAAGTTTAAAGAATTTATTCAGTATTTTGGCTTAAAACGCAGTTTTCGTTATGTGAATGGATGCGTTGTTTTAGAACCTTTTATGCAGATGTGGGTGCGATCGCTATTTGTTATGTTATTTACGGTGGGAATGATCTTTTTACTGTTGAGTGGCGCTCTAGGTACTGGGAAGGGTTCTATAATCGATGAATTGCGTTGGTATTATGATTTTGATGATCGTGCTTATGAAGCAAATGTTCAGGCGTGGGATGATTTTGACCCGAATAGTGAAGTTGATATGAGACTTTTTGAAAGTTCAAAACGCTATTGGAAAACCCATAATCATATACCTCCAGACTTAGCCCCGCTCCTCATCGCTACTGTTCCATTACTCATCAGTCTCTTTCGCCGTCGTGAGGCCTTGGTGGTCTTCGATAAAAAGCGACGTCTTATTTACACCGTTAAAGACGGGAAGGTTTACTATCACAAAGTTTATGACCTTAACTATCTGCCCTTCACAACGAATACGGGGGCGATATCGGCCAGCTCGTTAATCATTCCGCTGAATGTTGGTTTATATAAATGGAAAAACCAGAAGTGTCTGATGGATAAAGAGGTGTTCAGTACAGGGATTTTCTACCCCGACAGTAATTGCCAGCAGCAGTTTTTGTGTATATTGCTGAATGCTTATTTTAGCAACCAAAATAAAGATACCGGCGACGCATGGCTTACCTCCATCTTAACCACTGGCCCTTCAAAAAAGTTTCTAGAATTTTTGGATAAAATCGTCCTGTTTAGTTTTAGAAAACGAGAAGACCCGTTCTCTCCAGAGGTGCAAGCGGTTGTCGATCAGATTATGGTCGAGTTCAAGGACCTGGAAGAGGGCGATATGGATTTTGAAGCGTTCGACTTTAGCTATCGTAAGCCGTTAGGTACGCAATGATCTCTTTTTCTACATGAACGGCAAAAAGCTGTACGCGGGTGATGCGCTTATTCAGTTTAAAGAATTTATTCAGTACTTCGGCTTAAAACGTAGTTTTCGTTATGTGAATGGATACGTTGATATTTCCCCTGACAAAGATTCGCCTTTGGAAGAGCAAAATCAGGTTGATAGTCATGTCGACTAGGTCTGTAGAGTAGATGAAAAATATCATTAAATTTCCCGAGTATCTATCTAGATCTAACAAGGTAATTGCATTGTTAGTCTTTTTTTTGTTTTCGGCAGGCGTTTTATTAAGTGACTATGTAAGCACTGGGTATGGCGATGAAAAATATAATATAGATATATTCGATGAGATGTATGATGATTATATATATATGATTTCAAAAAATTTGTGGACATAGAATGGGTAAAACATAAGGAAATGAATGTGGATGTTTATGCAAGTGTTGAAGATTTATATCAGGACTTATATAACTCACATAGGAAAATGAACCTATCCCATAAAATATCGAAATTATTATTCTTTTATCTATTTCCTGTTTACTGTTTATTATTTTTTCTCTTCTACCCCAAAATGCACCCTATAGTGGTTAACCGCTCCAAAGGCATCATCTACACGGTACGCCGGGGTCAAGTCTACTTGTACAAAGTGGGTAAAGTAGAAGAAAGGCAGACAGAGCTCATTCATAAAGACGGAGAGCCGGTGCTTACTTACAAATCGATGGGTTGCACCACGCTGTGGCTTGATTCGATTAAAACGGGGAGACGGAAAAAATTCTATGCTGGCTACTACCCGCCTAGCCCATTTATGGCAGGTGATATATTTTTTAAAATATGTGCAGCATTGATGGATAACCATATTTTTCCTGACAAAGATTTACCTTTGGAGGATAAATGGAAGCCAATCCGTTGGCTTTTTGAGATATCTTTATACCCTTCATTTCTGCATAAGAAGGTTGACCACCCCACCTATTTAGCGCAGATAGAGGCTTACTTAGATGCGCACCCAAAATGCTGAAAGCTATGATAGTAAATCACCGTCAAACTAAGGTATGCCTTCCTTACCTTAGTTTGTTAAATTATCAGCCACTACAACTCTGTTTCGGCCTTGGTTTTTAGCAGAGTAAAGGGCTTTGTCAGCTAAGCTTAACGATTCTTCAACTGTAACTTCGCTATCAACAGACCAAAAAGAAAGGCCTAGCGAGATGGTGATGTTGTGTACGTTGTCTGGCATTTCGCTCAGTTCTGTATTGGCTCGTAAACGCTCTGCGAGGACGGTGGCGGCCTTAAGGTCTGTTCCCGGTAATAACATAAGGAATTCCTCTCCACCTGAACGACACAGTACGTCAGCACCTCTAAAACTGTCAGTCATGAGTTTGGCTACCAACTGAATGACCTTATCACCCATATCATGCCCAAAATTGTCATTGATACGTTTAAAGTGATCTATGTCGATAGCAATTATTGAAAAAGATTTATGGTTCTTTTGTAGCTCGGTAATCATGACTTTTAACCCACGGCGGTTATAAAGCTTTGTCATGGGGTCTGTTAATGAATCCAAGTTAAGTTTGTTTATTCTTTGGTTAACTAAGTTCATTCCGCTTAATAAAGCCTGCTTAATCCTGTCGGCTTCAAAATACCATGAGCGTATACTGCGTATTCGATCATTGATGAAATGTGAGTCAAGGTCTTCTACGGCACTCGCTAGTTTGCCAAGAGGCTGCGAAATTAAGTAGGTGCAAAACCAAATAAATACCAACGTTAATATCGCCAAAGGAACAGTATTAATAATCACTTTTTTAATCTGGGAATTAAGCTCAGCTAACGTGATCGACACCGGCTTTTGGGCCACTACGCCCCACCCACTAATCGGGATATATGCATAGCCTGCAAGCATGTCTACCCCTTTACTGTTAACCACTCTGTCTGCTCCCGAGTTGCCTTTAATAACAGTATCAATAACGGAGTTGTTTGTAATAATCTCGCCCACCCGGTTGGGGTGATAGATAAGCCTTTTATGTTTGTCGACGACGTACAGGTAAGAGCTATCACGATGATAGTGCTCACCTAGAATAGAGTTTAAAATGTTTTCTTTTTCTAAATAAAATGACCCGCCCACATAACCTAAATAGCGTTTATCAGCCGAAAAAATAGGATAGCTTTGTACAATAATATAATTATTTACTGCTGATATATAAGGATCACTGATAATCGGTTTTTTGAGCTCTATTGCTTCGATGGAACCGGCGGAACGTATTTTTACTCCTTTTAACGGTATGCTCGTTGGGTGGAATGAGAGCATAGTCCCATCATTTCTCACCACAAAAACAGAGTTGAAGTTATTATTCTGCATTAATAATCGCTCTGTTTCTGCTGTTAACACAGCGTCATCATCCATCTTGTCTTGTAGCGTTTTGGCACTGTAGGCGAGCTGCTGTTGGCTGGATAAAAGGAATTGCTCTGTACTATAGGCGAGCTTAGCCGCATATACTCTGTTTGACTCTAGAGTATTGTTGATTATTATTTCACGCTGGACACTATAACTTGCATAAATAGTGTTTATAAATGTAATGATCGCAATAAATATAGAAAGTAATAATATTAATCGCTTTAAATCAATACGGAATTTAAAAGGTGAAGGCATGGTTATCCATTAAA
Source organism: Neptunomonas phycophila (assembly GCF_001922575.1). Taxonomy (NCBI): domain Bacteria; kingdom Pseudomonadati; phylum Pseudomonadota; class Gammaproteobacteria; order Oceanospirillales; family Oceanospirillaceae; genus Neptunomonas; species Neptunomonas phycophila. The sequence continues at coordinate 163,241 of NZ_MRCI01000003.1, forward strand.
TATTTTACTTATATAATTTACATTTTTAATAAAATATTTTATTAAAACAGTTTTTAAAAATTTGGGTATATCCTTATTTTGTATGCTGCATACAAGCGTTTAAAACCCTTAACGCTTGTAGCACTATAGTTGAAAATAGAGTGCGATGCACAATAAAAAAATCGATAGTGGTGCACATAAAAGCGGATTCTAAGCCTCTGAAGCAGGGCGATGAAGCGGTTTGATACGCCTTTGTATTACCAAAACTTATCGAGTATTCCTCGAATGAGGGAGTTTGATTGAAATCAAGGTGGCTGCTATCAAGAAGGCCGTCGAAATCCATAGGCATGCTTGAAGGCCTGAGCTACCTTGGCCTGCTAATTGGAAAACCCAGCCAGAGAGCACAGTACCTATTAAGCGTCCCATCGCATTGGACATGTAATAGAAGCCTACATCTAAGGACACACCATCATTACCTGCATAGCTGACAATAAGGTAGCTGTGCAACGAAGAGTTTACAGCAAATACAGCGCCAAAAAGCGTGAGACCACAGATGAGTAAGGTTGCAGGGTTCAGCTCTAGCATCAGACCTATGGCAATCAGCCCTGGTAATACCGTTAGTGATAACGCCCACCATGTTGCACTGAGACCGTCAGGCACTTTACCTGAGGCTTTACCGGTAATACGAGGGGCAAATGCTTGCACTATTCCGTACCCAATCACCCACAAAGCTAAAAAGCCGCCAGTTTGGCTGTGATTCCAATCGAGTGTTTGAGAGAGAAAAACAGGCAAGGCCACAACAAACCATACATCGCGGGCACCAAATAAGAACATTCTGGCGGCCGACAGAATATTGATCGCCGGGCTTTTCGAGAAAATATCCCGAAATTTCGGTTTGTTTTTGGCTTTACCCAGATCACGTTTGAGTAAGAGTATGCTCAATATCCAAACGATTGCTAGCGCGCCCGCCATGGATGCCACTGCCCCAGAAAAGCCAAGTACAGAGAGTAAAAAACCTCCTAGGAAAAAACCGATGCCTTTTAATGTGTTTTTTGAGCCTGTTAGTAGAGCAACCCAGTAATACAGTTTACCTTCTGCTTCAGGGGGAACCAGTAGCTTTATTGAGCTTTTGGCACTCATCTTGTTGAGATCTTTAGCGATACCCGATAAAGCTTGAGCCGCCATAACCCATATGACTGTTAACCACGAGCTAGGCACTAACAACATAGCTAGCGCGGCCACTTGCAACGCCAGTCCAATATTCATGGTGCGATTTAGCCCCATGTGCGCCCCAATCCAGCCGCCTACTAAATTAGTAATGACACCAAACACCTCGTAAAACAAGAAAAGCAGAGCAATGTCTAGAGGGGAGTAACCTAGGCTATGAAAGTGCAGCACAACTAACATGCGCAAAGCACCATCGGTAAGCGTAAACGCCCAATAGTTACCGGTGACTACTAAGTATTGACGAATAGCAGGGGGCAGGTGGCTTAGCATTTATGAGCATCCTACTTTTAAGGTGAGCTCTGCAGTTCGATTAGCATAACCCCACTCGTTGTCGTACCAAGTATAGAGTTTCACCTGCGTACCGTTGACCACCATAGTAGATAGGGCGTCAATGATGCTAGAGCGAGGGTCCGTTTTGTAATCAATAGAAACCAGAGGGCGTTCTTCATAACCTAGGATACCGTTTAGATCACTATCGGCAGCGGCTTTTAGTAAGGCGTTGACTTCTTGGACGCTGGTGTCGCGTTCAACCTCAAATACACAGTCGGTTAATGATGCGTTGGCTAAAGGTACACGAATGGCATGTCCATTCAGCTTACCCTTAAGTTCCGGAAAAATATGCGTAATAGCCGTCGCAGATCCGGTTGTTGTTGGGATAAGGCTCATCCCGCAGGCACGCGCTCGGCGAAGGTCTTTATGGGGAGCGTCCAAAATAGTTTGTGTGTTGGTGATATCGTGGATTGTCGTCATGGAGCCATGTTTGATGCCAAGTTGCTCATGGATGACTTTGACAACCGGTGCTAAACAGTTGGTGGTGCAAGACGCGGCGGTCACGATTGGGTGCTGAGCGGGATCGTAAAGATGGTCATTAACACCCATAACAATATTGAGAATGCCGTCCTCTTTAACCGGTGCAGTGACTACAACGCGCTTTACGCCTTGATCTAAGTAAGCTTGAAGTAGCGCTTTGGTTTTCATTTTTCCGGATGCTTCAATCACCACGTCACAAGCTGACCAGTCGGTCTCTTGTATTGCCTTATTGTGGCTTAAGGTGATTTTATGCTGGCCAATTAACATCGTATCTTCTTTAGCTGTCGCCTCATGCTCCCAACGCCCATGCACAGAATCAAAGTTCATTAGATGAGCCAACGTTGCTGCATCGCCAGCAGGATCATTGATATGAGTAATGTCGATATCATCTTGATTAAAAATGGCGCGCATCGTTAAGCGGCCCATGCGACCAAAGCCGTTAATACCTATTTTGATGGTCATCGTTTTTACCTCTCTAAACAGATTGTTTATCCATAGTAGTGGTCATAAATGCATGCTTTATTACACGTTTATGCTTTCTGAAGACGGCCTTGAGTTCATGCTGTTTAAGCGTCTTGCTGGTGTTTCTAGTAATTGTGAGCTGTGCTCTCGCGTGGTTCTTAGTATGTCTCGCATCCAGTCATGTAAGAGAGGATGAATACGGTAGAAAACCCACTGCCCCTGTCGCCTATCTAAGAGCAAGCCTATTTTTCGTAATTGACTGAGGTGCCTTGAAATTTTTGGCTGAGGGAGGTCGAGAGCTTCCATGAGTTCACAAACGCACAGTTCACCTTCTTGCTCGATGAGCAACAGACTGAGCAGGCGTGTTTCATCGGCTAACGATTTATAAAAGTCCAGCGGTTGCAGCGGTTTGATTTCAGAGCTTATATGCTTGCTGTTCACTAAGACGAATAAGCGTATGCGCTCACTCAGCTCCTGTAGCGTAAGACCAAAAGCTCGTGGGTCACTACTTGCTTTAGGGTCCGGGAAGTCCCAAGCCATGACCACACCGTTGCCGGGCCAATGGCGGCATTCACGATGGGCCTTGTCACATAAACTAATAACAAAGTCGAAGCGCTGATTTTCTAGGCTTTCAATCGACTTTGATTTGAGATCTTTGGTTTTTAAACCAAAATTTTGCAGTACCTCTAGGGTACGAGGATCTATTTCAGAGGGTTCTGTGCCAGCGCTACATACTTCAAATTGATCACCAGCAAAGTGCCGTAACAAAGCTTCTGCTATTTGGGAGCGAGCAGAATTAGCCGTACAGACAAAAAGAACCCTTTTCATTACATAACCTCAACATAATATGACCCGGATTGTATATATGAAAAAACATATATGCAAATTTTAATATGTGTTGGGTTGGATATAAGAAGGTCATCTGCAGAGGTTATCGAGCGCTTCATTAGTGGAGTTGATGAAGGTGTCTGTGCCGTCAGTTAACGCTTGCTTTCAGAAGGTAGAAATCTATTGAAAGCCTTTAGTCGGCTCCTCCGATTACCCTGATCATATTTTTATCGGTTGGCTGGGCGCAAAATAGATCGGTATATCGTAGGGTTGCATTAGCATGCTCGCGCATGATCGCTTCAGCACGCGCGCCTTGGCCGTGTGTAATCGCATCAAAGGCGGCATGATGTTGCATGTGTGCAAAATTAAATCGACGATATTCACGGGCTAGGTCATGTCGATCAATTGCCAGAGAACTCACAGAAGCAAATGGCATGTGTTCATTACGGTTGAGTGCAGCGGCAATCGTTGAGTTGTTACTCGCTTCGATGATTAGCGAGTGAAAGCGCTTATTTAAGTCGTGGTATGTCTCTAAGTCTTCTTCGGTGACATACCCTTTAGCGAATAAAGAGTCGCCCAACTCTAGGCATGTTTGTAGTTCTTGTTTTTGCTTTTCGGTCACTCCTTTTTCGGCCGCTTGACGAGCGGCTAAGCCTTCTAGAACTCCTCGTACTTCTACTGAATCGCAAACCTCGTCTCTGGTTACTTCTCTTACCCTATAGCCTCGGCGTTCAAGTTTAATGAGTAGGCCTTCTTGCTCCAGTGTTCTAAAAGCGATTCTTATTGGTGTTCGCGATACCCCTAAAGCCTCTGCGGTTGGTATTTCGGCAATACGTTCGCCTGCTTTGAGTTCACCCGATAGGATCATCTGCCGTAGGGAACTGAGTACGCGTTGACCTGGTTTGCTCATTTTAACCTCATAAATATAGCCAATGTCCTAATAAGACCGTCTTCACATTGAGTCATGTCCACAGTGGATGTTAGCACCATATTGGATCCAATAAACCGTTAAGCACTTGTTTTGATAGGCCGTGAGTATGAAGCTTTTAGTGATGAAATAGCGTTTTTTAATGATTAACTGTCATCTATGGATCCAATAATGTGTGTTTTTATTGACAATATGGATATTTGATGGAAAATTGGATCCAATAATTCTAAAAACACGCTGGGTCCTTTCTATGTTTCTAAAAAATACTTGGTATGTCGCCTGTACTGCTGATGAGGTGACAGACAAACCCCTAGGACGAACAATCTGTGGCGAGCGGATTGTGTTCTATCGAGGTAAAGAGAACCAAATAGCAGCCGTTGAAAACTTTTGTCCGCATCGAGGAGCGCCACTATCGCTTGGGTATGTGGAAGATGGGTTACTGGTTTGTGGTTACCATGGCTTAAAAATGGGGTGCGGGGGTAAAACCGAATCAATGCCTGAGCAGCGCGTTGAGGGGTTTCCTGAGATACGTGCCTATCCAGTTGTGGAGCGCTATGGCTTCATTTGGGTATGGACCGGTGAGGCGGCGTTAGCGTCTCCTGATGAAATTCCAGAGCTAGAGTGGGCTGAGAACCCTGAGTGGGGGTATGGGGGAGGGTTGTTTCATATTAACTGCGATTATCGGTTGATGATTGATAACCTAATGGACCTAACCCATGAAACGTATGTGCATGCGAGTAGTATTGGTCAAAAAGAAATAGACGAAGCGCCGGTCTCCACAAAGAAAGAGGGGATGAGTGTCACAACGAGTCGTTTTATTGAAAATATAATAGCTCCACCATTTTGGCAGGCTGCCTTGCGTGCAAATAATCTGGCGGATGATGTTCCTGTTGATCGTTGGCAGATCTGTCGTTTTACACCGCCTAGCCATGTCATGATTGAGGTGGGCGTCGCTCACGCCGGTAAGGGCGGATATGATGCTGATCCGGCCCACAAAGCCAGTAGTATCGTGGTGGACTTTATTACACCTGAAACAGAAACGTCGATTTGGTACTTTTGGGGAATGGCACGCCAGTTCAAACCGGATGATCAGGAACTGACCGCTCAAATTCGTGAAGGACAAGGGAAGATCTTTACCGAAGACCTCGAGATGCTTGAATCTCAGCAGCAAAACCTCTTAGCGCATCCTGACCGAAGCCTTCTAAAACTTAATATAGATTCGGGTGGGGTTCAGTCGCGACGAATCATTGATCGTTTGCTGAAAGCAGAAGGCCGCCTCAATGAAAGTTGAACGCATTTAATCAATCTAACCATCTGTTCATAATAAAAAGCTAGGAAAGTTGTCATGATTGAAGTGTTTGTGTCTTCCAAACAGTTAGAAGCCGAGGATATCTATGTATTTCGGCTGGAGCGGTCTAATGGTGAAGCTTTACCGTCATTTAGTGCGGGAGCTCATATTGATGTGCATTTACCCAACGGCATAATCCGGCAATATTCGCTGTGTAATCATTCTGATGAAACCCACTGTTATGAAATAGGCGTGCTTAAAGATCCCGCATCAAGGGGAGGTTCTTTAGCGATGCATCAGTTAATTAATGAAGGAGATCGACTTCTCATTAGTGAGCCACGTAACCACTTTCCTTTAGTGCATGGTGCGCAAAGGAGCCTGCTGTTTGCGGGGGGAATCGGTGTCACTCCTATTCTGTGCATGGCTGAAAGGTTATCGCACAGCAGTGCAGATTTTGAGATGCACTACTGCACGAGGTCTGAAAACCGCACGGCCTTCGTGGAGCGCATTCAGTCATCTTCATTTAAAAATAAGGTGCATTTTCATTTTGATGATGGCGCGGCCGTTCAAAAGCTTGAAGCAGAAAAATTGTTAGCTAATCCAGTACCGGGTACTCACATTTATGTATGTGGACCTGGTGGTTTTATGGAGCATATCCTCAGTACAGCAAAAGCGAAGGGGTGGCCGCAAGATCAAGTGCATCGTGAATACTTTGCCGCAGCACCTATTGACCACAGTGCTGATGACAGCTTTGAGATTAAGCTCAGTAGCACAGGTCAAGTCTTTGAAGTCCCCGCAGATAAGTCTGTCATTGATGTGCTAGAAGATAACGACATTGATGTACAGTTTTCGTGTGAGACGGGAGTGTGCGGTACGTGCGTAACGCGAATACTGGAAGGTGAGCCAGACCACAGGGACTCTTTTTTTACTGAAGCCGAGCGAGAGAAGAACGACAAATTTACACCGTGTTGCTCTAGAGCTAAGACCCGACAGCTGGTGCTCGATATCTAAATCTGGACATCAGACCCGACACCGATAAACCAATAATAATAGGAAATGTCGATAATGAACTTTAAAAAATGGGCGAGCCTGACCGCCGCCACGTATGCACTGTTAGCCCCACTCAATTTAGCTCACGCTGCAGATGTCACCTTGCGCTTGGCACATCCTTGGCCCGGAAATTCGGACATAAGCAAAGGGTTATCAGCATGGGCAGACTCGTTAACAACTGCATCTGATGGTCGGATTGATGTAGAGCTCTATCCAGCACAAACACTCTCTAAGGCTGCTAAGTCTTATGATGCGGTGATTAGTCAGATCGCTGATGTTGCCGCCACTGTTCAGGGATATACCGCGAATCGCTTTTTGTTAACACAGGTTGTCGAGCTGCCGGGTGTGGTTAATACTGCTGCCCAAGGTTCTTGTGTCTTACAGCAGCTCTATGACGAAGGGGATATCAAGGATGAGTATCAGGATACACACGTACTTTTCGTTTGGACTAATGGGCCTGGCCACCTGCATTTGAAGGGGAAAAGTGTCAAAAAGCCAGAGGATATGGCAGGGCTACGCATTCGTCGTCCAACGACTATTGTGGGGCAGCTACTCGAAGAGTTGGAGGCTCAACCTGTTGGAATGCCAGCACCGGATACTTATCAGTCATTACAAAGGGGAGTGATTGATGGTGTCGCTATGTCATGGGATGGCGTGAAAGTTTTTCGACTGAACGAAGTGGCAGATCACCACACGGAATTAAACCTGTACTCTTTAAGCTTTATGTTAACAATGAATAAACGCGTATATGAAAGCTTACCCGCCGATCTACAAGACATTATTGACCAGCATTCAGGCCATAAATGGTCTCAATTTATGGCGAATATTTTCGATGATCTTGATCGTCAGTCCGTACAAGAAGTCACAGCAATGAAGCAGACCATTACGCATTTTAATGACGAAATAAAGGCAGCGTGGAAGCCTGTGTTAGATGGCGTAACCGCAAGCTATTTAAGCGAACTTGAAAACAAAGGAATGCCAGGTAGACAAGTTTATAATCGCGCTATGAAGCTAAGCGCTGGTTGCAATAGGTAAAACCTGAAAGCAGGTATGTGTTTGTAAGTTTAGGGCAAGAGCAGAGTGCCTCGAAGGCACTACAACGTTAAATTAACATCCAAAGGGAAAATTGGCCTAGGCACGTTGCGATAAGGTAGTCGGTCGTATCGCGGCGTGCAAAGTGCACCGCTATCGCAAACGATAATTTGGCCGGCGATAGGCTCGAATGCTGCACGAAAGTGTTGCATCGACTTCAAGGCCACTACTTTTTTGCCTTGTGGGTTGATACCAAAGGCTTTGAACTGCTGCAAGTCGAGTATTTGTCGCGCGATACTCACGATTAGTATATCGACTCCTTGCACATGTAAAACAACGGTTGTTCCAAAGTGACCACTGAGGCCGTGAATCATGGGGCCATCCCCGATGAAGTGACCGTCACTCACGGACAGCAACTCGCCTTTAACGGTTATGGGTCCGCCTCCGAATTGCGGATCTGTGGTTCCGCCTAAGTCTATTTGAACACAATCACCAGGTGCGTGTGCACTTAACCGGCGGGCGGATTTGGCGTCTACCAGAGGCCCCAAGCAGGCATTACTAACGCCCGCCTCGAGTAGCGCTTTTAGCAGATTGGTTGAGTCTCCGTAGCCGCCTGCACCGGGATTGTCTGCGTAATCTGCAATGATTAAAGGCCCGTCGATGGCTTGATAGTTAGCGGCTAGCGTTGCGGCTTCTGTGGTGGTGAGGTAATGATTTAATACGTCAAAACGCTTATCCCATATGTCGTTAGCAATATGTTCTGCAAATTCTTGATGAGCTTTAAGATCGCCTTGGCAGGTCACGAGTACAGTCGGGCCAATGTCTTTTACATCGGCACTGGCGAAACCTGCGTTGATGCTGACGGCAAAGACATCATCTAACTGTTCATAAGCACGGGCTTTGGCTAGGCGCTCAATCATGGGGCCTATATCGGTGCGTCCGCCATTCACCTCTTCGAGCATAGGTCGGCTAACACGCAGGGTTTGCGGAGTGATCTCTTTGCACAGAGTACGCTGTAAAATATCGCCTGCTTGACGGCCGATTACACGCATGTCGATGTGAGGGTAGGTATTAAATGAAACAATAATATCGGCCAATTCGCACATTTGAGGGCTAACGTTAGCGTGCGGATCTAACGTAATAGCAATAGGTATGTCCATGCCTAGTTGGTCGCGAATCCTCTGCAATAGCTCACCTTCGCCATCTTCTGAAAAATCTAGGCCCATGGCTCCGTGTAGCCCTAAAAGAATCCCATCAAACGTCTGTGCTTCTAATGCGTTGAGTATCGGTTCACATAACCAATCGAAGGCTTTGCGTCTAATTTTACCACTGGGGCCCGCCGCCGCGCTTAAGATGTGCTGCACTGTCCATTCATAATGGCGGCCAGCATCAAGAAACCCAGCTAGTTCAGTATTCTCATGACCCCGTTCGGCGATTGCCGCATCCCCCATCAATGCATAGCGCGCCATAAAGGCTTGTCTTCCTGTTTTACGGCGACTAAATGTGTTGGTTTCATGGGATATTTCGGCTGTCAGAACGGTAAAGGTCATGGGCTATTCCTATGGAAGTGCACGGTGGAGATGGCTAGGTGTCAGGTAAGTTTTCATCAGCTTTGTGACAAAAGGTGATGTCATACTGCGCAGCATGGCGCTGTAATTTAGTTGAAAACGAACTTCAGCACCTACCTGCAAAACATGATGGCTACAATCAACAATAAGGTGGTCGCTACTCGCACTCAGAATGGTGATATCAGTAGGTGCAACTAAGCCAGTAAGGTCAATATCCTGCCGACCAATCGCTAAAATAGCTTGTGTGATCTTGCCGCGGTTGAGTGTTGGGCCTTCTTCGCCAAATGCGCTTTGAGCGATGTCGCCCCAAGGCTGAGTGGGTTTACGTTTTGATTCGATCACTTCTGCCACTAGGGTAATCGCATCGGTATGTAAACCTTCAATGGGTTGTCGGTGTAATGGCTCGCAGCCGAGTAGAATAGACTCACCTAAGCGTAGGTTATTAATGCGGCCTTTGCTGTTATCACTAAACGCCCAGTTAAGGTTAGCCGAGTTACCGCCGGACACAATATCCAAGGTGAGGCCAAATGTCTGCTCGATCATCACCGCTAAGGCCGACAAGGTTTCCATATTTTTCTCGTCAGGAGCCACGCCGCTGCGACAGGCGAGATTAGCGCCGATCCCCTTAAGATCAATGTTAGGCATCGCAAGTACTTGGCTTACCGTGGAGGTCAGATCCGCTGGCATAATGCCTTCACGCAGATCGCCAAGCTCAACCATCAATATGACATCGTGCCTTACCTTTGCCGCTACCGCCGCGTGGGATAGCGCTCGCATAACGGTGATTTCACTATTCAGGCTGACGTCAGTTAATCGGACAACTCGATGTACATCACTCATCATCGGTGTACGGATGAGCATCATAGGCGTGGTTATACCTGCTTCACGCATCCTTTCTATGTTTTCTATGCGCGAGTCGCCAATCAAATTAATACCCGCCTCCAACATCGTGCGGGCGATGTCGGGCGAGCCAAGGCTTGCTTTCATAACGGCCGTAACAGAAATGCCGCGGCGGGCTAAACGATCGACTAGCGCGCGGGCATTATGGCCGATTTTGTCGAGGTCTATCTCTAGTCTAGGCGCGCTCATGGCGCACAAGTGGTCATCTTATCGCTCAGTGATGGGAAAGCCGCGACGACCATGGCCACTAAATCGTTAGCGGGACGTGTAAGCGCATCGGTAGCCGGTATTTTCAGTTCCTGCTCATACGTGATGATGGCTGCACTTACTTCATCATCGCTCATGTGCTCATGGTTGATTGTTATGCCGATGACCTTGGTCGTCGAGAAGGTCTGAATTAGATTGATCTCTGACGCCGGTAACGGCATAGGCATCCGATCAAAGTCGCAGCGAAATGCGCGGCCGGGAGCATGTTGCAGTACAACCGCGTCAGGGCAGCTACCTCGTAAGATAAACGAGGTAGTAGAGAAGGCGGGATGACTTAATGCACCTTGTCCTTCTATCAAAATCACATCGGGCTTTTCTGTTTCGTACGCGTCTAAAATAATCGCTTCGAGTTCACCCGCACAAAACTGCGACGGAACCGCATCCATTGCAATCCCGTAGCGCGCACCTTGAATCAGCCCCGTTTGTCCGGTGCCGATTAATACGACGTTTAGCCCCCGCTCTCTTAATGCACTAGCAATAATGGTAGCCGTGGTGCGTTTTCCAATAGCACAATCGGTGCCTAGCACGGCAATACGTGGGCAACTGACCTCAGCAATCCGCCCCGTAAACATGCGTAAATCTTTCTTGGCTCTAGGCTGTCGAATATCATCAATCGTTACCTGATGAGTCCGACATGCCGCGATGAATTCAGGATCTTCATTGAGGAACTCATGCAGACCGTTAACCAAGCTCATCCCCATCTTCATGGCATCAAGGAGTAACGAGCGTTCTATTGGCGATAGCATGCCGCTGGAAGGCGCCATACCGTAGATAAATACATCGGCGATGCCGCCTGCTTGCGTTAAGGCGTCCGCGAGGTCTTTGCAGACGGGGATCAAGTTCGCTTTGCCATCCAGCACCATGCCGGTATCTGAACCCGCAAGTTTGCTGTCGATGACGGATAAAATGTCGTATTTTTCTGAATGTCGAACTAATCCGTTGGCTGTTTTGCCATCAATTTCGCCAAAATTCGCTTCACAATACAAAATAGCGGTTGGGTTCTTATGTGATTGGCGAGCTGTAAAAGGCAGCGGGCCCGGGCTTTGAATGGGAGAGGGTTGAGTAGTAGCAGTATGTTGTGTTGTAGACGACTGGGTTGGCGAAGGAATCGGTGAATTTTCAGCTAAGGCTGGTGGTCCCTGCGGAATGGCGACACGGGGTTTATTAGGGATAATATGCATAGTAATGACCTCTGTTGAACATGAGCTCAGAGGGCAGCAGATTGTGCCGACCTGCGTAAGTCGGATGTCAAAGAGAACCCCACTAAGCGGTGGGATAAGAGGTTATACTAACACATAAGGCCGATTTATTAGGGTAAATTAATATAATAACCTCCTGTGCAGAATTCGGGCCTTCAAGCTCAAGTTCATTTTTTGCCAATTTTTTAGGTTTTGGCTCTTAACTTTCATCATCTAAGATTAACGAGATATCCTCCGAACGTTTAATCACCTACATGTTTCGTTATCATCCCTTCGAAAGTGCTAAAATATCCCCATACTATGTAGCCCTCAGTTTTTACCGGCACATCACACCTCAATTTGCGTCCCGAAAGGCAATTCATCATGGAAATCAACGTTAATTTTTTAGACAACCTCCGACTCGAAGCAAAGTTTGATGATTTTACGGTGATTGCCGATCAGCCTATTCGTTATAAAGGTGACGGTTCAGCCCCTAGCCCTTTTGATTACTTCTTAGCGTCGTCTGCCTTATGTGCCGCCTATTTTGTCAAGGTGTACTGCGCGGCGCGTGACATCCCCACTGAAGGGATTCGCCTTTCGCAGAATAATATTGTTGATCCGGAAAATCGTTATAACCAGATTTTTCAGATTCAGGTCGAACTCCCCGAGTCTATTTCCGAAAAAGATAAAACAGGTATCTTGCGGTCAATTGAGCGATGCACTGTAAAAAAAGTGGTACAAGAAGGCCCTGAGTTTGCGATCGAGACGGTAGAAAATTTAGACGCGGATACCTCAATTATGGCAATGAAAATGCCAGAGGGTGACGCCAATACGATGATCTTAGGTAAAGATCTTCCGCTTGAAAAAACCATTGCTAATATGACGCAATTGCTAGCTGATTTGGGCATGAAGATCGAGATAGCTTCGTGGCGCAATATTGTGCCCAATGTATGGTCGTTACATATTCGCGATGCCGCTTCCCCCATGTGTTTTACCAATGGTAAGGGCGCAACTAAAGAAAGCGCGTTGTGTTCGGCGTTAGGGGAGTTTATCGAGCGCGCGAGTTGTAACTTCTTTTATAACGACCAATATTTTGGTGAAGACATCGCTAACAGTGAGTTTGTGCATTATCCGCGAGAAAAGTGGTTTGCATTGCCCGAAGACGACTCTCTACCTGAGGGTTTATTGGATGACTATTGCCTCGATATTTTTGATCCCGATGGTGAGTTGGCGGCTTCTAACCTCGTCGATACCAACTCGGGTAACGTGGATCGCGGCATTTGTGCCATTCCTTATGTGCGCCAGTCTGATCAACAGGAAGTCTATTTTCCATCCAACCTGATCGAGAACCTGTTCCTTAGTAACGGCATGAGCGCGGGCAACAATTTAAATGAAGCAAAGGTGCAGTGCTTATCCGAGATTTTTGAGCGAGCGGTTAAAAAGCAAATTATTGAAGAAGAAATCGTTCTGCCTGATGTACCGCCTTCTGTACTGGCCAAGTACCCTCATATCCTTGAAGGGATTAAAGGGTTAGAAGAGAACGGCTTCCCGGTCGTTGTTAAAGATGCCTCGTTGGGCGGTCAGTTTCCGGTGATGTGCGTGACGCTGATGAATCCGCGAACGGGCGGAGTATTTGCGTCATTTGGTGCGCACCCTAGCTTTGAGGTCGCGCTAGAGCGCAGTTTAACTGAATTGCTACAAGGGCGTAGTTTTGAAGGCTTAAATGATGTGCCAGCCCCTACATTCAATAGTTTGGAAGTCAGCGAACCCAATAACTTCGTTGAACACTTTATCGACTCAACAGGTGTTATCTCGTGGAAGTTCTTTAGCGCTAAGCATGATTATGAGTTTTGCGAGTGGGATTTCTCAGGAACCACAGAAGAAGAAAACGCTCGGTTGATGAGCATACTCCATGATATGGGCAAAGAAGTGTACATCGCTGTGTTTGATGAGCTAGGCGCAGCGGCGTGCCGTATCTTGGTACCTGGTTATTCTGAGGTGTATCCTGTTGAGGACCTGATTTGGGATAACACCAATAAATCGCTGTATTTCCGTGAAGATATACTCAACATCCACACTTTAGATGACGAGGCTTTGCAAGATCTAGTCGAGCGTTTAGAAGAAAGTGAGCTGGATAATTATTCGGATATTCGCACACTGATTGGCATCGAATTTGACGAAAATACCCCGTGGGGGCAATTAGATATTGGCGAGTTAAAGTTGCTGATTTATCTAGCGCTGCAAAACTACGAAGAAGCGAAAGAGCGGGTATCGGCTTTTCTTAGCTATAACAACAACACCGTAGAACGGGGCTTGTTTTATCAGGCAGTGAATGCGGTTTTGGATATTATGCTGGACGATGAGCTTGTACTGGAAGACTACCTCCCTAACATGACGCGTATGTTTGGCGCTGAGCGCATGGAGAATGTGGTCGGTACGGTGAACGGCGATGTGAAGTTCTATGGGTTAACTCCTACCAACATGCAGTTGGAAGGGCTAGATCGTCACTTGCGGTTAATTGAAAGCTATAAAAAACTACATGCTTTTAGAGCGGCAAAAGCGAGTGCTTAAGCGATCGTAGGTTAATGGGATGCTTAATACATTATCAATACGCTCGTATACTCGCCAACGCGCAGGGCACGCTCATAATTACCATCAATTGGTTTTGCCTTTATACGGTGTCATTTATATTGAATTAGATACCGTTAGCACGAGAGTGGGGCCTGGCGAGTGTGTTGTGATTAGATCGGGCGATACGCATTATTTCACGGCAAAAGAAGAGTCGCGCTTCGTGGTCGCTGATATGAGCGAATTGCCCGAAAATCTGTGCGATATGTCCAGCTCGGTGTTCTCGGTATCGGAGCCTCTGCGGTGCTATCTAAGTTTTATTGAGTCGCAGCTTGAACACCAAGTGAATACGCATCTCGAAGCGTCGATGTATCATCTGTTTTTTAAACTTTTAGCTGAACAAAACACGCTCAGGCATATCGACATTCGCGTATTATCTGCGCAGACGTATATAGCTGATCATCTATCATCGAGGTTGTCGATAGACCACTTAGCTTCAATTGCCTGCCTAAGCCAGACACAATTTAAAAAAGTCTTTAAAGAACACGTAGGCTTCAGTGTTATGCAGTACATCACACACGTGCGTATGGAAAAGGCTAAGGCATTGTTAGCTCACACGGATTACCCCGTTCAACTAGTCGCTGAAAAGGTAGGCTATACAGATGTGTCTTCGTTTAGTCGACGGTTCACCGCTCATTTTGGTTTGACCCCCCGTGAAATAACCCACTGATGCAGAAACGGCTTATAAGCCTATAAAAGCGTCCGATCTGCATAATAGTTATAGCGCAAATCATTACACTAATGCTTTCTAATAACCGCTAAACGTGTTGATCTAATGAACGAACTTAAAGGCCGCTTTGCTATATTGCTTTCATGTTTTTTGTGGGGAACGACAGGTGTAGCAGCAAGCTTTGCGCCGAACGTCAGCTCCTTAGCAATAGGGGCTTTTTCGATGGGTGTTGGTGGCTTATTGCTGATGCTAACGTCAATGCGGTCGCTTCAACAAGATTGGCATTTATTATGGCGTTGTCGCGTGCTGGTCGTGGTAGGTGCTTTGGCTGTTGTTGTGTACCCACTCGCTTTTTATTCATCCATGCGCTTGGCCGGTCTTGCCGTTGGTAATGTGGTTTCGTTAGCCAGCGCTCCGTTTTTCGCTATCGGGTTTGAGTGTCTGATCAGCAAAAAAAGACCAAGTTTCGCTTTGTTGCTTTCACTCGCTATCGGCTCAGCAGGCATCGTGTTGTTAGCGTTACAAAAAGGGGAAGCCTATGCGGATGCAGCCACCAATCATTTGCAAGGTATAGTGTTAGGTTTGTTAGCCGGTTTGAGCTACGGGCTTTATTCTTGGACAGCCAAACGAATGATTATGCAGGGTGTTAAATCACAGTCGGCTATGGGCAGTATGTTTGGGCTCGCTTCTATCGTATTAATTACCACGCTTTTTTTTACAGGCGAACAGATATTCGCTAGCCAAATGAATACGGGAGTCGTGCTTTATATCGCACTAGTCCCTATGTTTATAGGCTACCTCGCGTTCGGATATGGTTTAGGCTTTGTACCCGCTAGCAGTGCAACACTCATGACGTTGTTTGAGCCAGTGGTCGCTACCGTATTAGCCATAGTCGTACTAGGGGAAGTGGTTACTGCGCTTGGTTGGTTAGGCATGGTGTTCATAATGATGTGCTTATTGTTACAGCTTACTGTGAGGCAAAATAATTCACCGGATTAGCAATCATCTTAGAGCGCTGCATTTTTACTCTGAAATGAACATCGCCGCTACCCTTTTAGGAATCCAGCGGCTCAAAAGAGCAGCTGGATATATTGCACAATAAAGGCTGTGTAGCTGTGTGGGATTTGAGGGAGGAGGTTAGCCTGTAAACGCATCCATATCAGCTTTGGTTGGCAGCGTATTGATCGCTCCTTGCTTAGTCACTGTAAACGCCCCACAACGGCTGGCGAACTGCAGTGCTGGTAACAAGGCAGCAGGTGTTTTGCATAAGTTTTCTAGTGCTGCACGATCAATGTTCTGCTCTGACAGTGAATAGAGCAAGCCACCTACAAATGAATCTCCGGCGGCAGTGCTATCCACCATTTTGACTTTAGGCGGAACCACTTCACCGTTACCTGCTAATGTGTAATAGCGTAAAGGTTTGCCGCCATCGGTGACTAAAACCACCGAGGCGCCGTTGGTAAGGATGCGTTGTATGACGTCATCATGCGATTCGCCGCGGCATAAATAGTCTAGCTCTTCGATGCAGACTTTGAGCATGTCAACATGCGGCATGCAGCGCCATACAGCGGTGTAGGCATCTTCATCTTCGGGCCATAAATTATGGCGCAAGTTCACGTCAAAGCTGATTAAAAAACCGGCTTCATGTGCTTTGCGTATGCCGGCGATGGTGACATCGCGAATACCTTCTTCAGTCAGTGTGTTTGAGCAAAAGTGAAAAATCCCTGGCTCATCAAACCATTCTGATTTGAACTCTTCGGCGCGGAACAAAAGATCAGCCGATGGGCTACGGTAAAATTGAAAGCTGCGGTCGCCATCTTTGTCTAATGATACAAAAGCTAGTGCTGTTTTAGCTTCTGTCGTTTGTAGCATGTAACGGGTGTCGACACCGCAATTGTTTAGTGTTTCGATAAGAAAGTCACCAAACATATCTTGGCCTACTTTGCCGGCAAAGTAACTTGGCGCGCCGAGCTTTCCGACGGCAGCGGCAACGTTAGCAGGCGCCCCGCCAGGGAACTTAATAAATGCTTCGTGTGTATTGTTTAAATCGTCGGTATAACTAATCGAGAGCATATCAATTAGTGCTTCACCAAAGGCGATGACCTTTTTCATGTTGTCTCCGTAAAAAACGACTTAGTCGTTTTATTGTTATTCTAGTTAACGCGTGAATTCTAGAACCGCTCAGATAAAATAAGCAAATACTCTATTGAGCATGAGTTAAATAAATAATCAATGAATCATAAATTAGATTTTTGTAACAATTGAAATAATCTATATTCAGGACTGTGCTATTAACACAGCAAAAACTAATGCCGAACAACAATAAGGAGAGAGGCATGAGCGAATCAGTACGACAACGTATACTTGTCGTGGATGATGAAGCCGACATGCGGGAGCTGCTCCAAGACCTTTTTGAAGACAGTGGGTACGATGTATTGACTGTTTCTAATGGTCAAGGGATGCGCGATGCATTACAAGAGGGAGCCTACTCTTTGGTGATCCTCGATCTTCGCTTAAAAGGCGAAGATGGTATGTTGTTGGCACGCGAGCTCCGCGAAAGCTCCAGTATCCCCATCATGATGCTCACAGGCAAAGGCGATGAAACCGATCGAATATTAGGCCTTGAGTTAGCGGCTGATGATTTTTTGATGAAGCCTTTCAATAACCGAGAGCTGTTAGCCCGCGTACGAGCCATGTTGCGGCGTACAACGCAGTTGAGTAAGCCTGTTGCCCGTAAGGATGATAGCTACAGTCATGAGCGTTTGAGCTTTGATGGGTGGGTCTTAGATTTGACCGGGCGAGAGCTGATTCGTCCTGATGGTGAAACTGAGTCATTAACCTATGGTGAGTTCGCGCTGCTTGAAGCGCTGGTTCGTTCACCGAATCGCGCGTTTAGTCGAGATCAGTTGTTAGAGGCGACTCGGGGTATGAACACAGATGTTTTTGATCGTACCATTGACGTCTTAATTTTACGCCTGCGGCGTAAGATAGAGCCTAATCCTCGGCAGCCAACGTATATTCGAACAGAGCGCGGCGTCGGGTATATCTTTAATGGAAACGTTATCCAGTGTTAACGCTCCTTAAGCGATTGCGGCATTACCATCCTTTGCGAGGGATGCAAGCCCGAGCGCGTTTGATGTTAGCGTTTACAATTTTAGCAGGCTCGACCATGGCGCTGGCGATGGTCGGATGGATTGGCCTTAACAATACCGCAACGGCTTTAAATGAGTTTGAACGACAAGCTCTGCCTGATATTTCGCGCTCTCTTGCTTTGGCTGAGCGGACCGCTAACTTAGCCGCCGTGGCTCCTTATGTGGCTAATACAAGCAGCCCTTCGATGTTACAGTCCTTAAGTAATACGCTCGAAGAAAAGATACAAATTGTTTTAACCATGGCGAAAGATATCCCCGAGTTGGATAATGCCGCCCCTCAACTACCTGCTTTGCTAGAGCGCCTTGAAAAGACGGTTACCGAGCTTATTTCATTAACACGCCAGCACCTACTGCTACGTGAAGATATTCGTCAAGTGGAATATCGTTTAACCTTGTTAAAGGAACGTATAAAAGAGAAAAGCTTAGCCTCAAACCCCAATAACCGTCAGGTGTTGAGTTTGTTATTTATGCTGGATCAATTGAATTCTGCGACTCAACAATCTGATATGGATCGCCTATCGTTAATACAGCAATCATTTAGTGGCGCCCTCGATGCCTTTGGAGCCCAGGACACGCTTAATGCGTCGCCTTTGCCTTCCCAAATGGCGCCTATTCTTAGCGAGTTTCAAGCGTTAGGGTTGGGGGCTCGCAATGTCTATTCTGTGCGCCGTGATCAGTTAATACTGCAGCAGCGTCGGGCTTTTTTATTGGCTTCTACCCGGGCTGTTTCCGACCAGTTGAGCGGCGAAGTTAAACATTTCGTTGATAATGTTCAACAGCAAATCACCGCGCAAAGTGACCAAGTTGGCAACGCCGTTAACTCGGGAAAAACCAGTATTCTACTTTTTGCCTTGCTATGCTTTACGGCCACTTTAGGGGGTATCTGGGTAGTAAGGGAGTTGACGGGGCATCTTGGCCGAGTTACTAAGGTGATGACTCGTTTAGCGGCGGGCGAAAAGCAGCTGCCTACACCGGCAGTTGAGCGTCGTGATGAAATAGGGGAGTTGGCTCGTGCGTTTGAGGTCTTTAGAGAAAACGCAGTAGAAATCGATCGTATTAGTCAAAACCTTAAAGAACAGTCGCGCTTACTAGAGACTATTTTTGAAAATATTAATGATGGTTTAAGCGTTTTTGATGAAAATAATAGGCTGATTGCTTGGAATCCTCAGTATGTCTCCATTCTAGAGCTGCCCGCTAATCAGCTAAAACCGGGTATGCCAATTGAATCCATACACCCTTTGCTCTCACAAGAAGCCCAAGACAGCTGGGCTCTGGATGGTATGGCTTTGGATAGGGATGAGGTTAATCAGCTTCGTAAACAACGGACTCAGCGGTTTGAACGGCATTTTCCAGGCGGGCGCGTTGTCGAATTTCGTAGTAACCCAATGCCTGACGGTGGGTTCGTTACCTTGTATAGCGACTTAACTGAGCGTAAAACGATAGAAGCGCAGTTACGCCAATCACAAAAGATGGAAGTGTTAGGCCAGCTAACAGGTGGTGTCGCCCATGACTTTAACAACCTATTGGCTGCGATCTTTGGAAATTTACAATTATTAGAAGACTCGCTCCCTGCTGAGGGTAAACAATTGCGCTATGCGCAACGGGCTTTATCGGCCGCCGAGCGAGGCAAAAGCCTCACACAGCGTTTGTTAGCGTTCTCGCGTAAACAACTGTTGCAACCTGAAACCACCGAAGTGGACGGGTTGATCGAAGGCATGTTGGATTTAATGGAATACAGTGTGGGCGAACAGACTGAAATCCAGTTAGATCTGCAGGCGGCTGGTTGGTGGGTATCGGTTGACCCTAGCCAGTTAGAAAATGCGTTGTTGAATTTAGCGATCAATAGCAGCGCTGCAATGCCCAATGGCGGCTCTGTATCTTTTAAAACCCGACAGCTCACAGATCAGTTATTAAATGGTCGGCGGTGTGATTTGTTAGCCATCACTGTAAGCGATACGGGTTGCGGAATACCTCAATCGATATTACGCCGGGTTTTTGAGCCCTTCTTTACCACCA
The DNA here is from genome assembly GCF_001922575.1 of Neptunomonas phycophila. Classification (NCBI taxonomy): domain Bacteria; kingdom Pseudomonadati; phylum Pseudomonadota; class Gammaproteobacteria; order Oceanospirillales; family Oceanospirillaceae; genus Neptunomonas; species Neptunomonas phycophila. The sequence goes on from NZ_MRCI01000003.1 coordinate 183,224, forward strand.
AAGAAATTGGCGAAGGCAGCGGTTTAGGGCTCAGTATGGTGTATGGCTTTGTGAAGCAGTCTAACGGCGACATTCATATAACCAGCGCCGAGGGCGAAGGCACGCAGATTGAAATTTGGCTGCCAAGGGTGATTGAAACAACGACACAAGCAAACAGCACACTATTGACACAAGAAAATACGAAGGGCAGCGGCCAGCATGTATTATTGGTTGAAGACGATGCTCAGGTAGCACAAACTGCTGAAGCGTTATTGGAAAGTTTAGGGTATCAGGTAACGGTAGTTAACCATGCTGTGGGGGCAATGGACGCGTTAGATAAAGCAAACGATGTGGCGCTTGTACTGACGGATATTAACCTTGGAAGTGCTGTTAATGGCGTTCAGTTGAGTGACATGATTAACGAGCGTTGGTCAGCGTTGCCTGTACTTTTGACATCCGGATTACATAAACAGCAGTTAAAACAACGCTATGGCTTACTCGACAGCCATGCGTTGCTCGCAAAGCCATATACGCGTGATGAATTAGCCGTAGCCGTTCATCGACGTTTACATCATCCTACGGCCTCCGGAGGGAAAGGTAATGACGTATCAGGATAGGCGGAATGAGTATCATGATTTATAAAAAATATGCGCCATTACTTTTAGCATGCGCGGTGAGCATGGGAACGTGTTTTCATGCACTAGCGGAGCCGCCGGCTCGTCTAAAAATTGGCGTTTCGGTGTCGGACTTAGGAAATCCGTTTTTTGCACGCATCGCTCAAGGTGCGAAAGCAAAGGCGCAAGAGTTAGTGGGCGACAATGCAGAGGTAATCCTTGTATCCAGTGCGTACGATGTAGAGCGCCAGCGTCGCCAAATAGATCAGTTTGTATCACAGCGGGTTGATATGATCTTATTATCTGCCGCTGTCTACGACGCCTTTGAAGAAGCAATCGCTCGAGCTCAACAGGCCGGCGTAAAGGTGCTCGCTGTGGATGTGAACGCCGCGGGAGCCGATGCCACTGTTACTACCAACAACCCTCAGGCTGGTGAAATAGCGTGCCAGTATATAGCCGAGCAGATCAATGGCGCAGGTAACGTGGTTATTCTAAATGGCCCGCAAGTATCGTCTATTATTGAGCGTGTTCAAGGTTGTGAAACCGTGTTAGCTGACTACCCAGATATCACCATTTTATCAGATGATCGCAACAGTGGTGGCAGCCGCGAGGGCGGTTTGGAAATGATGACGCACTTGTTAATGATCTATCCGCATATCGATGCGGTTTTTACCATTAATGATCCGGCGGCGCTGGGTGCGGAAGTGGCTGCCCAACAATCAGGCCGTGATGAGTTTATTATCGTGAGTGTGGACGGCGCGCCTTCAGTGATTGAAGCTATGTCGCAACCCAACACACTGATTCGTGGAACGGCGACACAGTCTCCAACACAGATGGCTAAAAAGGCTGTCGAAATGGGGTATGAATTGATGCAAGGCCATACGCTAGAAACAAACGAAGTGCTCATTCCTGCGGTGCTGATTACACCGGAAAATAATAAGTCCGCTAAAACTTGGTAAGTTTTACGCAAACGAGTGCAGTGAGTTAGTGTGAGTGTTAAGAAAGGCGGTTTGAATGGGGTGGGGAGAAAAGAATCCGGCTCTGCCCAGTATGACCAAGTCTACAGAGCCGGATAAAGGATGCTCGTTATTCCGCGAAAGCACCTGCCTGGTGATCTTCAGGGTTCATTGCACCCGTCATAATCGCCACCGCATCGTTCATGGTGTGTGTGCTGGGTTTTATGACCGCAACACGTTTACCTAAACGGTGGATGTGGATTCGATCGGCTACTTCAAAAACGTGGGGCATGTTATGGCTGATAAGTACCACAGACAAACCACGGTCACGTACGTCTTTAATCAAATTCAACACGCGACGGGATTCTTTTACCCCTAGTGCGGCGGTCGGCTCATCCATAATAACAACATGCTTCGCAAACGCAGCTGCACGCGCTACGGCAACCCCTTGACGCTGACCACCTGAAAGCGTTTCTACCGCTTGGTTAATGTTTTGGATGGTTAACAAGCCAAGATCGCTTAGTTTTTGTTTGGCCTCATCTTCCATCGCCTTGCGGTCTAGCATTCTGAAAACAGAGCCTAAGATACCTGGGCGACGGCGTTCGCGTCCTAGGTATAGGTTGTTAGCAATACCGAGTGATGGAGATACCGCTAAGTTCTGATACACAGTTTCGATGCCTGAATTACGCGCATCCATTGGGCTTTTGAAGCTAATAGGATTGCCATCCAGTTTGATCTCACCTGAATCTGGAATCATAGCGCCTGACAACGCTTTGATCAGGGAGGATTTACCAGCACCGTTATCACCGATAACCGCTAGGATTTCACCACGACGCAAGTCAAAATCTGCACCGTCCATGGCCGTTACGTGGCCATAGCGTTTAACGAGGTTACGACCTTCTAAAACGTTAGTAATGCTCATATCACACCTTCCTGATCCACTGGTCCATACCTACTGCAACAATAATCAGTAAGCCGACGGTAAATTCTTGCCAGAGTACATCAACACCCGCCAGCGCAAGACCATTACGGAATACACCAACCACAAGGGCGCCAATCAAGGTTCCGAAGATGGCTCCACGGCCACCAAAGAGACTGCAGCCACCGATAACCACGGCGGTGATACTGTCTAGGTTAGCCATCATGCCTGCTTGTGGGCTGACTGAGCCGATGCGACCAATTAACGCCCAAGCACCGATGGCACACACGATACCGGCAACGACATAGACAGACATGAGGATACGATCAGTACGGATACCTGCTAAGCGTGCTGCGGCAGGGTCATCACCTGTGGCATACACATGGCGGCCCCAAGCGGTCCAATTCAGTGCGTACCAAACTAATAAAAACAGTGCCAGCATCAGCAGTGAGCCATAGCTAAGTTTGGCACCAAAAAACTCTATGGTTTGCCCGGTCCAGTGCAGTAGTGGCGCGACATTGTCGATGGCTTGTGAGCGGATCGTTTCGCTTTTTGAATACCACAAATTCAAGGCAAAAAAGATATTCCATGTACCCAATGTCACAATGAAAGGCGGTAAACGGAAAAAAGTAACAAGTAAGCCATTAATATAACCGCAGACTGCACCAGCAAATAAGCCGATACCTAATGCGGCAAAAGGAGGCAAGCCAATATCAATGGCCATTCGGCCCATGATGACAGAGGTAAGTACCATGATGGCACCGACAGAGAGGTCGATACCCGCAGTTAATATAATGAGGGTTTGGGCAATACCCAAAATGCCGATGATCGTTACCTGTTGGAGGATCAAGGACATGTTATACGGGTGTAAGAAACGATCCCCGATAATAAAACTAAAAGCAGCTACCGCTAGCAGTAATACGATGGCCGGTGCCGCTGTTGGGTGCTGGTGGAAGAAGCGATGTGCTCGTTCCATAAAAGAGAGTTTTTCAGCTTCAAACTTAGCGAAATCGCCTTTGGCTGATGAAGCAACTAGCTCGTGTTGAGCGGCTTCTTGTTTGGGGGCTGATGCAGGATTGGCCATGAGGATCTCCCGGTGTTACGCAGTAAAAGCAGGGCAGCTCTGCCCTGCTGGACTTATATCAAACGCGGAGTTATTAGCCCCAGCACATACCTAGGCCATCTTTAGATGACGTAGATTTAACACCGTCTTGAGGTGCGTCGGTAATGAGCTCTACACCAGTGTTAACAAAGTCTAAGCCTTCAGTTGCTGAAGGTTTAGTACCTGTTTTAGCGTACTCAAGTACAGCTTCTACACCCATAGATGCCATGCGTAGAGGGAACTGCATAGACGTTGCGCCGATCACGCCGTCTTTAACGTTTTCAACACCAGGGCAGCCGCCATCTACAGATACGATTAATACATCGTCTTGGCGGCCAGCCGCTTTAAGTGCCTCGTAGGCGCCGGCAGCCGCAGGCTCGTTAATGGTGTAAACCACGTTGATGCCCGGATCTTTTTGCAGCAAGTTTTCCATGGCACGACGACCACCTTCTTCGGCACCGCTTGTTACGTCATGACCGACGATACGGGCATCAGATTCGTCACCGATTATGTTTGGATCTTTTACATCGATGCCAAAGCCTTCTAAGAAGCCTTGGTCACGTGCAACGTCAACTGTGATCATGCTGCTGTTTAAGTCGAGCATGGCAATTTTCGCGTTTGCAGCGTCATCGCCTAATGTTTTAGCGGCCCATTGACCGATCAAAACGCCTGCTTTGTAGTTATCAGTGGCGAACGTAGCATCAGCCGCATCAGCAGGGCTTAATGGAGTGTCGAGAGCGATGACTAACAAACCTTCTTTACGTGCACGATCAATGGCTGGAACGATAGCTACTGGGTCGCTTGGGGCAATCAAGATACCTTTAGCGCCTGACGCGATAAGGTTTTCAATAGCTTGCACTTGAGATTGGTTGTCACCGTCAAACTTACCGGAAAATGTACGTAGATCAACGCCCATCGCGTCAGCTTTTTCCTGAGCGCCTTCGCGCATTTTTACGAAGAATGGGTTGGTATTCGTTTTTGTGATCAAACCTACTACTGGCTTGTCAGCGGCTGTGGCGAAAGGTGTCGCAATGGCTGCAGACATAGCTAGTGCTAAAAGACCGGATTTCATTTTCATGGAAACACTCCCGTTATTCTTGTTTTGGATGTTTTGTATTCGTTGTCTTTATCGTTGGAATATCTAAATCTGGAAGCACACCAGCCTGTCGTTCAGAGGTTTATACAGATAGCTGTTAAATCACTGCGGCAGGCGGGGCTCACTTTCAATTAGAAAGGCGGCGAGTTAATGACGAATTTCCAATCGACATATTTCTGTTAACAATTGAAATATTTGCCGACTGTAGATGTATAACGGCTATGGGAGCCAAGTAAGTGGGGTGCTATAGTCGCACCAACAAGAGCGAGTAAAAAAAGCAACAATACAAAAGCAGGGAGACAACAGGTGAACGAAACGGTTACTTCATTTGCAGTAAACTTTATTGCCACGATTGGCATTTTATTTTTGGTAATCTTTGTTGTGTTGGTTATAGCGGGCGTTGTTATGTACCGCCATGACCGTAAACAAACCTCACAAACGATTTTGCGTAATTATCCGTTGATTGGCCGGTTTCGATACCTTTTTGAGCATCTGGGTGAGTTTTTCCGCCAATATTTCTTTGCGATGGATCGAGAGGAGCTACCCTTTAACCGCGCCCAGCGTAGTTGGGCTTATCGCGCAGCAAAGAATGTTGATAACACGGTCGCATTTGGTTCTACGCGTGACTTACGTCGAGCGGGTACTTACTACTTTTTAAACTGCCCATTTCCAACCTTGTCGGAAGATTCAGCAGCATCGCAGCCTATGCGTATCGGGCCATATTGTCGCGAGCCTTATGATGCACCTTCTTTCTTCAACATTTCGGGGATGAGCTACGGGGCTTTATCAAAGCCGGCGGTTCAAGCGCTATCGCGTGGGGCAGCCAAAGCAGGGTGCTGGATGAATACTGGGGAAGGCGGGCTGTCGCCTTACCATTTAGAAGGAGGCTGCGATATTGTCTTTCAAATTGGTACGGCTAAATATGGCGTGCGTAACAGTGAAGGCCTCTTATCTGATGAAAAACTGCGTGAGAAAGCGGCGCACCCGCAGGTGAAAATGTTTGAGCTTAAGCTCAGCCAAGGGGCTAAGCCTGGGAAAGGGGGGATTTTACCGGCAGAAAAGGTTAACCAAGAAATCGCAGATATTCGCGGTATACCCGTAGGGCATGCATCGATTAGCCCTAATCGACATCCTGATATCGCCTCAATGGATGATTTACTTGACCGTCTGATTCATATTCGTGAAGTAACCGGGAAACCCGTGGGCTTTAAGTTGGTGCTGGGGACGACCGATTGGTTGGATCAGTTTTGCGAGGCAGTATTGAAGCGCGGTATAGAGGCTGCACCAGACTTTATCACACTGGATAGCGCTGACGGTGGCACGGGAGCGGCACCGATGCCTTTGATGGATAGCGTTGGCTTACCGGTCAGTGAGAGCTTACCTATATTGGTCAACAAGCTGATTCAGTATGAACTACGTGATCGTATTCGCATTATTGTTTCTGGGAAGATGATTAACCCGACCGATGTGGCGGCCGCCATTTGTGTAGGGGCTGACTTTGTTGTGAGTGCGCGCGGGTTTATGTTTGCGCTAGGGTGTATTCAGGCATTGCAGTGTAATAAAAATACGTGTCCTACGGGTGTGACAACTCACAATCCTGATTTGAACCAAGGGCTAGTTCCTATTGATAAAGCGGAGCGGGTAGCGCACTACCATCATAATCTAGTGCATGAAGTGGAAACGATTGCACATTCGTGTGGTGCTCCGGAACCTAGACAGCTCAAGCGCCATCATGCTGCGGTGGTCTTGGATGGAGGGCGTTCTGTGCCGTTGAATATAATTTACCCAGAGCACTAAGCGTAATCGGCTATTGAAGCCTTTAAATATTAAAGGCAGTACCCTAGGGTGACAGGCTACCTTTGTAATTAGGCACAGGTAGCCTTATGTATCAAAGTCTGTTTTATTTTGTCGACTAAATGTCGTCAAACCATGTGTCTAGGGCTTCTTTTTCTAGGCGCTTCTGTTCGCGATGCGCTTCAATTGCGCGTCTTGCTGCTAGTAAACGCTTAGAGGCGACTTGCTTGCTGCGTTGCTTTTCCTCGTCTTCGTAGCCAATCAGAGTATCAATAATTTCGATTTGTACGTCGCTTAGATTACCGCTTTTTTGATTAAGCATCTTTTGTAACCTCACTCATTATTATCGAGTCCGTGAACCGAGTAGGTTCATCAGTTTTTAACTGATGTCCCTTTTTTTACCCAATTACTGATCGTTTTTCAACCAAGTATTGCGTTGTTCAGGCAGATTAATCATTGAGGATTACAATTTTATGACGAGGATAGACGACTTTAGTGCTAATTAAATGGCTTTAGACGCTCGCAGGATGCTATGGAGATCTTTTTGCTCGAAGAACCGTCGTAAATAGTGAGCAGCGCCTAGTCGTCAGTGTTATCGTTTCGTCGAGTTACTAAGCGTTTATCATTTTGGCGTAGCGAGCGTAAGCTTCGTTTGATTGTTTTGAGGTGATCGATTAATGCCGGGCCAAGTCGCATAGCAACGCCTACGGCTAGGATATCAATGACGACCAAATGCATCACGCGGGACGACATGAGCGTGCTGAGGTCTTTGTCTTCTTCAATATCGATATGGATAGGAATTGTGGCAATTTCAGCCAACGGCGTATGACTGGGGCACAGCGTAATTAACGTCGCACCAGCTTCCCTAACCAGTTTAGCCGTATGCAACAAGTCTTTGGTGCGCCCTGTTTGTGATATGGCGACCACGACATCGCTTTTACTCATTGATACAGCGGAAATGGTTTGCATGTGCGGGTCGGAGTAAGCTGCAGCCGAGATTTGTAACCGGTAAAACTTATGCTGCGCATCGCTACAGACGGCTGCAGAGGCGCCAAAGCCGTAAAATTCGATACGTTTTGCTTTAACCAGAGCGTCAATGGCACTTTCTAGCGTAGCGGCATCTAACTGATCACGGATGTTAACCATATTACCAATCATGGAATCAAAGATTTTTTGCTTAAATTCGGCAACGGTATCTTTGGAATCCAGCGCAAACTGCTCAAAATTCGTGCTACTGGCTAATCCCTGTGCGAGGGTCAGCTTGAAGTCTTGAAAACCGTCGTAGTGAAGAGCTCGGCAGAAGCGCACAACGGTTGGCTCACTGACTTGTGCTTGAGCAGCCAAATCAACAATACGCATGTGAATTACGTCATTGGGATTGAGCAGCACAAAGTCGGCCACCTTTTGCTCAGATTTTCTCAGCTTAGGGCGTGCATCGGTAATGGACTTAAGTAAATTAGCTGAGTTCAAAGCAAGCTGTTTCCTAAACAGTCATGAAGAACCTCAAGTATATCAATGAAAAAGGAAACAACCTAACCAGATTGCCATGCGATATTAATGCAAGAATACTGAGGGATGCTTGCGTATGATGTGAGCTTAATAACCTCTGCAGCGCGACGTTATTCGAAAAGGAGAAAGGGATGAACAGACACTGGTGGCGATTAAAACGGATGGCCGAGCGGTTATGGGTGAGAGCCGCTTTATTCTGTGCCGCGGCTATTATTAGCGCTCTGATCGCGATTTGGATTGGGCCATATATTCCCGAACAGTTAACGGAGCTTGTTGGCCCTGAAACCGTCACCGCAATTTTGACGATTCTTGCTTCCAGTATGCTGACGGTGACGACTTTCTCATTGAGCACCTTGGTCTCGGCGACGAGTGCCGCAGCTAATACGGCGACACCGCGTGCAACACGCTTGTTACTGCAAGACACTACCGCACAAAATGCATTGTCCACTTTTTTGGGTGCCTTTCTGTTTAGTTTAGTGGGGTTGATTGCGCTAAACACGGGGTTATACGGGGGCGGAGGGCGATTAGTCTTATTTGCCGCCACGTTGATATTAGTGGCGCTAATAGTAATTACGCTGCTGCGCTGGATTGATCATTTGGGGGACTTAGGCCGTGTTAGTGAAACTATTTCACGAGTTGAGCGGGTCGCTAAAGAGGCCATGGAAGTGCATTGTAATAACCCCTATATGGGAGGCTTTGAAAGAACAGAAAAGCCTGATCGCCCGACCGTTATAGATCATCACCAGATTGGCTATATTCAGAATATCGATGTTCCAAAGTTACAAAAAATCGCTGAAGAGATTGATGCTGACTTCTATCTTGAGCGCCGTCCAGGGGCATATTGCACACCTAATTTGCCGATTCTTTATGTCACATTGAGAAACGATGAAGCGGGGTTGTCGCACGAGTTGGTGGATGATATCCGCTCGGCTTTTGTGATTGGCGATCGTCGTTCTTTTGAGCAAGACCCGTGCTTTGGACTCATCGCATTATCAGAGATAGGCTCGCGTGCTCTGTCCCCGGGGATCAATGATCCAGGTACCGCCATTGATGTCATTGAAACGTTAGTGCGTGTCATGGCTATCCGTGTGCAAGGCTGTGAGCCTAAGGAGCCTCAACATGACCGTTTACATGTGCCAGCACTGCCCGAATTTTCGTTATTTGATGCGGCGTTTATGCCACTGTCCCGCGATGGTGCTGCGATGGTAGAAGTGGGGGTGCGTTTGCAAAAAGCGTTACGCTCATTGGAGCTGATGTCTGACGACGGTTGTAAAGCAACGGCTAAAGAATTTTTGGCTGAAGCACGTCAACGGTCACTAGATAGCTTACCCTACGAAACGGATAAAGCGCGCTTAAAGACGTGTTTAGATAAACAGTTTACGATGTAATATCCGTAACAAGAGAAAAATAAGCTAACATATTGTTTAACAACCTCCAGTCGAGGTAGTAACCATGCCCTCGACACTCAGTCGAACAGCTGAGTCCGTATTACCACGTACGTATTCAGACGACTGTACCCCAGCGTTGCAGGGGTCTAAAGTGCATGGTATTTTCAGATTGCTATACTCAAATAAAACAATAAAGGGGTAGACCAGTGAAGCGTCGTCAATTTCTCAAAGGTGCCGGTGCCGCGTCAGTTGCTGCAGGTGCAATGGTATCTAGCACGGCACAAGCCGCGCCAGAATATAAATGGAAAATGGTTACTACGTGGCCAAAAAACTTTCCTGGATTAGGAACAGGCGCTAATTTCTTAGCCAAGTTAATCGGTGAAATGACCGGTGGCCGTATCCAAGTTAAAGTCTATGGCGCTAAAGAGCTAGTTGGCGCATTGGAAATCTTCGATGCGGTATCTCGCGGTACAGCAGAGCTCGGCCATGGGGCTGCTTATTACTGGAAAGGCAAGAGTCGTGCGGCACAGTTTTTTACATCTGTCCCATTTGGCTTGACTGCGCAAGAGATGAACAGCTGGTTGTATCACGGCGGTGGTATGGAGTTGTGGGAAGAAGTGTACGAACCGTTTGGTCTGGTACCTGGCGCCGCTGGTAACACCGGCGTACAAATGGGCGGTTGGTTCAATAAAGAGATTAACTCAGTATCTGACCTTGAAGGCCTAAAAATGCGTATCCCTGGGCTAGGCGGTGAAGTACTCAAACGTGCGGGCGGTACCCCGGTACTATTACCCGGCGGTGAGATTTTCCCATCACTGCAATCAGGTGCTATCGATGCAACTGAATGGGTTGGTCCATATAATGATTTGGCGTTTGGCTTGTATAAAGCTGCGAAGTATTACTACTACCCAGGTTGGCATGAGCCGGGTTCTACAATGGAATGCTTTATCAACAAAGAAGCATTAGAGGCGCTGCCAGAAGACTTGCAAGTGCTTGTGCGCACGGCAATTCGTGTTGCAAACCAAGATATGCTGGCTGACTTCACGGCGAAGAACAACCGTGCTCTTGAGCAATTAGTGAATGACCACGGTGTTGAGCTGCGTAAATTCCCAGATGATGTATTAAATAAAATTAAAGCGTTATCTGATGAAGTAATAGCAGAAGAAGCGTCCAAGGACGAGATTACGAAGAAAGTATTTGATTCGTTCGTTAAGTTCCGTGATCAAGCGACTAAGTGGCACCAAGTTTCTGAGCAAGCTTACTTAAATGCTCGTAACCCCCTCGCTTAACCCTCAATGCATTAATTGAGTGCAGAATGTCAAAAGCCGGCTATTGAGTCGGCTTTTTTGTGCGCCTTTATAGGGCGTGGCGTGGCGCTAATGTATTTGAATGTCCCGTTTAGTATCGCCATCCTATGTGTACGCTAGAGAGTTGCTGAGCATTTGCGCGTAAAGCCCTTATATCGTCTCTTAATTTAAGCTCTGCGTTACGTGTATACCCTAGTTTAAGCGAATGAATTCTAGTGGCTGGAGCTATCTTGCTGGTGCAGAATTTGCTTGTCATACCATATGAGCATTGAATCCTACGGTTGTGTTATGTGGCAAAGGTCTTTCTGTAAAACAATGAGCAGTCCAATCACCGTTTGGGGTGTTGGCCTATTTTCAAGTGCATCGGTTGCTATCGCTATTGGGTTAGCGGATCTGTATCTAGCCGTTTTTCTGCAAAGTGTGGCGCTGCTGTTAATGATGGCTTATTTGTGGAGCTTAAAAGGGGATAGGGAGCGCTTTTCCACGTTGCTTGTGGAACAAACGGCTAATCACTCCTCTTTGGGTTCAGCGATGCCACAAGAGCGGCGTATGGTCGATCAGCATGTGCTTACCTCTACTAAGGAGGCTAATCGGACAGCGAAAGAGGCGCAGGACATTATTGCCGAAATAGCGCACTCGGCGGCTGAGCTTTCAGCGCATGCTGAACATATGGCCGCTAATACGCATGGCCAAACAGAAGCAACTGAGTCTATGGCCGTTGCTGTTACCCAAATTAGGCAAAATGTCACCAGTATGGTCGAGCATTTAGACGAGGTGTTGGTGCTGGCTACTCAAGCGGGAGAGTTAGCTCAGCAGGGTAGTGTGAGTATTAATTTGGTCAAAAGCGATGTTGAGCATGTCGAATCATTAGCAAGCCAAACGGAGCAACAGCTGACGACACTCGAAGCCGAGTCGACCAAGGTGGCTAAAATGTCGGCATTGGTGAGTAACATCGCTGAGCAAACTAACTTATTGGCTTTAAATGCGGCGATTGAGGCATCACGAGCCGGTCAACATGGCCGAGGGTTTTCTGTAGTCGCTGATGAGGTAAGAAACCTAGCCGAGTTATCGCAAAACAGTGCGCGTGATATCTCTAAAACGATTGATTCTGTGACGCATCAAATGGGGCGTGTACGCGAGTCTATGTCGCAAGTGACATTAGTTGCACAGCAATCGGTGGAGCGAACTCAACAAACCGATCAGCAGTTGCTGCAAATTGTACATAGCTCTGCCGACGTCGCGAGTAATATTGCGGAAATTTCTAATGCTGCTAGTCAGCAGCGGTGTGCATCAGAAGAAATCTCGGAACAGGTAGGGCATGTGGTTGAAAAGTCTAATGAAAATAATTATATGGCGGACCAAGTATCATTTGTAGCTAAGCATCTTCTTCATTTAACAGACAGTAGCTCTCAGGAGACATAATGCTTATATCAACTGGTGTGTTTGTGGTTGTCATTTTAAGTCTTGTGATTGTCGCGGGCGTTTTTTTACGGGTGCGATGGCTAAAAAAATACGCCGCGCATCAAAAGGTAGAGGGCATTAGTTACATCAAGCGGTTAGTAGAGGTGCTGATTAAAGCGCAGCAGCATCGAGGTTTAACCACCGGTTATCTTGGCGGTGATCATTCTCAAATTGATCAAATAGAAACGCTTGAGCGCGACATTTCCCGCTTATTGGCGGATATAGCCATGCTTGATGGTTTTATGAATAACAGTCGTTTTCGTGGAATCACCGATCATTGGTCGCGTCTTAATGGGCAGTATGAGACATTGGGTTTGGCGAGTAATTTAACGCAACATAATAAGCTGATTACTAACTTTCTTTATTTAATTGAAGACGTAGCTGATGCGCATTCGTTAGAGTCAGCAGCCAGTACATCTTCAACCAATGTACGACTAATGCAGGTCTTACAAGCGGCAGAATACGTGGGTCAAGCAAGAGCGATCGGTACGGGTGTGTCTGCGGCGGGGCACTGTGATAGTGTGGCTCGCATTCGTTTGCTATATTTGCACGGGCAAATTGTGAGTGCCATGTTATCACCAAGCCAATCAACGAACTCTGGCCACGAAGCTGGGGAGCCAATTAGTCACTTTCTATCGGTACTTGAAAGCATGACACAAGTAGATGGCGAATTACTCGACGCTCAAAGCTACTTTGCATTAGCCACGCGCGCCTTAGACAGTATCTTTGCACAAGTAGACCAAGAAATTAGCCAGCTAAAGTGCCCCAACTAGCCTTAGGCCGGTTGGAACGTCAATGAGATGCCATTCAAGCAGTGGCGCAAGCCGGTAGGGGCTGGACCATCTTCAAATATATGTCCGAGATGACTACCACAACGTCGACAATGAGCCTCGGTACGGACGCTAAATAACTTCCTGTCTTCCTTGGTTGCTACCGCGTTTGGCAGCTCTTGATAAAAGCTCGGCCAGCCAGTACCACTTTCATATTTTGTGCTTGCATCATAGAGGGCTAAATCGCAGCCTTTGCAATGGAAGATCCCCGCACGCTTTTCATGTAGTAAAGGACTGCTGTTGGGGCGTTCTGTTGCTTCTTCCCTCATCACAGCGTATTCAGCGTCAGTCAGTAGAGCACGCCATTCTTTTTCTGAGCGCATGATCTCGAAGGTTTGTTTATCATTCGCCAATGAATATGGGGCGACTGTGGCTAAGGTACCTGCCGCGATCAAGTAACTCGTTTGGGTTAAAAAACGGCGTCTGTTCATGTTCTTATCTCCAGTTTATCTCTACATTCTTTGTCACTATTTAACCCGTAGGGTTCCTTTTAAACGTAAAGTTATAAAAGGCTTGGATTATATAATGCTGTCGTAGTCGTCAGCCTGCGGGGCTCTTGCCGGCATAAAAAAGCCGTCAGATGACGGCTTTTGTAAAAAACGTAGATGAAGAGCTGTTATCCGTACACTAGCTCGGGTAACCATGTGGCTAAAGAAGGCCATACAGCCAGCAGTGCGAGCATCATTAATTGAATAATGATGAACGGAATTACACCGCGATAAATTTGCCCAGTGGTTACTGAGTCTGGCGCTACGCCGCGTAAATAGAATAACGCAAAGCCAAACGGCGGTGTTAAGAAAGAGGTTTGTAGGTTAAGGGCAATCATGATGCCTAACCAAATAGGATCTAACCCCATGGCTAACAAAATTGGAGCGACGATAGGTACTACGACAAAGGTGATTTCGATAAAGTCGAGGAAGAACCCTAAAATAAACATCACCAGCATTACCATTGCCAATGCGCCCCAAACACCGCCCGGTAAATCGGTTAAAAAGTCCCGGACCATGTCGTCGCCGCCGTAGCCACGAAAAACGAGTGAGAATATGGATGCGCCTACCAAGATGATAAAGACCATGGAGCTGACTTGGGTGGTTGAGCGCATGACTTCTTTCATAATGTTAAGAGAGAAGCTGCCATTAAATATGGATAGGGCTATCGCACCAACGGCGCCGACTGCTGCTGCTTCCGTAGGGGTCGCGAAGCCGCCTAAAATAGAGCCTAAAACCAACCCAATTAACAGAATGGGTGGTACCAGTGCTTTTAGAATGCGTGCGCCTAAGTTAGTGACACCGTCACGTTCTTCTTTAGGGATAGCTGGAACCGTGTGCGGTGAGAAAATAGCTTTGCCAATGAGGTAAGCAATATAAGCAGCAACGAGTAGTAGCCCAGGTACTAAGGCCCCTAGGAATAAATCGCCTACTGTAACCGTTTCGGGTGAGAAGATACCTTGATCCAATTGTGCTTGCTGGTACGCCGAACTAATAACGTCGCCTAAGAGAACGAGTACAATTGACGGAGGGATGATCTGACCTAGCGTGCCTGACGCGCATATAACACCGGTAGCCACTTGTGGATCATAACCACGACGAAGCATTGTCGGTAATGACAACAAGCCCATGGTAACAACCGTTGCGCCCACAATACCTGTGCTCGCGGCCAGTAACATACCTACTACGGTTACAGAAATACCTAAACCGCCACGCATCGGTCCGAACATAACGGACATTGTATCTAATAGCTCTTCAGCTATTTTCGACTTTTCGAGCATAACCCCCATGAATACGAATAGCGGCACTGCAATGAGTACCTCGTTATTCATTACACCAAATAAACGGTTGGGGATAGCTTCAAGAAAAACGGTATCAAAATGGCCAGTAACAGCACCTATGCCGGCGAATAATAACCCGGTGCCTGCCAACGAAAACGCAACGGAATAGCCCATTAATAGGACACCGACTGCCGCCACAAACAATAAAAGCGATAAATACTCGGTCATAGTGGGTGCTCCGTTACACTTTCCTCAATGAGATGGCTTTCGCCGCGTAAGACTAAAGCACTGCGGCCTAGCTCTGCGATTCCTTGTAATACAATGAGTGCAGGCATCACAATTAATGTCGTTTTGAGGAGGTAACGATAGGGAATGCCGCCCGCTTCTTGAGAGCCCTCTTTGAGTGCCCACGAGGTAGAGACATATTCCCAAGAGATGTAACCGATAAAGATTGAAACGGGGAACAGCAAAAACAAGGTGCCAATAATATTAATAACGGCTTTAGTTCGTTCGCTGGCCGGGCGATAAAAAATATCAACACGGACATGACCATCATGCTTGAGGGTATAAGCGGCCCCAAGTAAGAAAACAAAGCTGTGCATATAAATCACAGATTCTTGCAGGGCGATATTACCCATGTCCAACGCATAGCGCATGACAACAATTATAAACGTCACGACGACCATCAGTAGGGTAAGCCAAGAAATGACTCGTCCTGTCCACTCGCTGAGGCCGTCAAGCAGCTTCACGAGCTGACTTAAGCGGTTGCTTTGCATTATTTTTCTCTTACTAGCAAGTTACGTGTTTTGAGGTTGTTATTCGGGCTCTGCTTTTAAGCGCGATCTTGCGCGTTATCGGCGAAACATACTCGTTTTAACGAATATAAGTAGTATAACAGTAAAAAATCATGAGATTTATCCGTAATTCCACCGGCTTTACTGAGTGTTTTGGCTGCAAATTCCGCTAAAACCCTTACAATAGACACGTCACCTTCTAACGCCGAGACCTGTATATGACTGATAGACTGCCTGTTGAGCCACAACTTCGCTCTCTGGATCATAGTAAACTAGCGGCTTATTGCGCAGCGCTAACTGAACGACAATTTCCCAATTTCATTCTGTTTAGCAAATTAGTTGAGTTTGGTAATACCACTCAGCTAGAAACCATTCTGGATGGTGTATGGCAGTCCTTGGTCCCAGGTGGGGCTAAAATGAATTTTGAAGTACAGCTCGACAAAGTTGAGGCTAATATGCCCGACTTAGATGAGTACGAGATGTATGGTGCCTCTCCAGCGTTAGATGCGGTTGTGTCACTTTATTCAACGTTGGTTTGTATCTTAGAAGCCGATGTCGATGAAGCCATTGCGGTGGGTAATGTATCGCGTGAATGCGTGGCTATGTTTATCGAACTGAGTGAGGGCGATGATCAAATGTCGGATGAGCAAATAATCCGGCTGATTTCTAATCATGACCTTATGGTTCAGGAAGATGAGTTCCACGAAGAAGTCATTGAGCGTCTGATGTCGACTAAAACCATGACCAAAGCTTTTGTTTCAGACTTACGTGAACTTGCCCGTAATCAAGGCTTTAGTAACATTGGAATCAGTGATGATGACCATTAATGCTTAAGTTGGGGTTGTTGCTTTTAATTGTGCCTTGTGTGCTGCTAATGGGGGGGTATATTTATGAATATAGCCTCGTCGATAGTTGTCGTGCGCAAGGAGGCTCCTTTGATTACCTGCGTCAGCTATGTGATGACTCTCAAACTCATCCCTTTATTCCTTTTATGATGCGGCATCCTTTGCAGGTAAATGGCGGAATGCTGTTAGCCGTTGTAGGTCTGTGCTGTTGCGTTGTTGGTTTGTATAAACGAGGCTAATATCCCCATGTTTGCAAAGCTATTTGTAGGGTTTCTCGTGGTTGTCGCAGTACTCGCGGGCTACTTGTGGAGCAACCAAGCGGAGATAGTGGCTAACTTTAACGAGCAGCGTTCGTTAGAGAGAGAGCAGAGCCAACAAGCAGGACGCTTATTTGGCGAAAAGAATGATCAAAATGCGTGTCTAACTCGTACCCTTGCTGATTTTGATGGTTGCCAAGAGTTTGGCTGTTCTGTGAGCTCAGGATTATTTCTTAAAAATTGTTTGGCCGTAGCGGCGCCCAATAGTGCTTTGTGCGAAGGCGTGCCCGCGTTTCAAGAAGTGCCCAGCGAAGACGACAAGCATTGGGCTAAGTATGAGTGCATTGATCGGAATATTCGCGGTGAAGCTTGCCGCATGTTGATGCGTCAAGTCTCCCAGTTTTGCAGCCAATAAGCATATCCTGACTACATTCTGTTCATTATTCCGCATAATCGCTCGTCATTTACTTCAAAAATACTGCTTTATAGGCTATTTTCCATACACCTATCGCAAAGCATTTAACTGTCCGCTACTAAAGACAGGCTTTTGTAGGTCATTAATAAGAATAAGAAAAACACATCGCATAAGAGTGTTAGTCAGCATGGACCTAGTTTAATGCAACACCATAAACTGTTATTTATTGGCCCGGTTGGGGCGGGTAAAACATCCGCTATTCGATCGTTAAGTGAGCATGATCAGAATATAGAAACAGAGGCGACGGCAAGTGATTTAACCGGATTACGAAAAGCCACAACAACGGTCGCTATGGACTATGCTTGTATGAACCTTAGTGCAGACGAGTCCATCTTGTTGTACGGAACACCGGGTCAGTCGCGATTTCGCTTCATGTGGGATTTATTAGCGAATAACTTAGCCGCCGATTGTGCGGGTATTATTTTTCTCGTAGATAACACCCGTAACTACCCTATGCAGGATTTGAAATATTACGCGGCAGAGTTTGCTGAACTGATCGCCCGTAAACCTGTGATTGTTGGGGTAACGCGTTCCGATTTGCGGGCCGAGCCTGGATTAGAAGAGTACCAAGCGACACTTGAAACCTTGGGGATTGATGCCACGGTTGAGTTTATTGACGCGCGTAAAGGCAGCTCTGTATTACCGCTCGTACAGCGCATGCTGGCCGATAAAATGTCGTTTGATGGTTGGTCGCAATTATTGGAAGACGCGACTATTCGAGATGAAAATAGAGTACTGGAAGAGACGGATGTTCAACCGGAAGAGCCGCACTATGAAGTGGACACTTACCAAGGGGCTGAGATCGTCGTGAAAGACTCAATTGTTGATGATGTAATGAATTTCCAAGGGGTACGTGGTGCCGCACTGACGGACAGCATGGGCGAGGTAATTACGTCGTCAATTGAATCGTCTGAAATGAATGATTTTGTAGGCTTCGTTTCCGGAGTGATTACTGTTTTTGAAGAAGCCTCGGATTTAGGGCAGGTAAGAAGTGTATCGCTGAAAAGCAGTACAGAGGACAACGTATCCGTGTTTTTCAAGGGAGATCAAACATTGGGAGTTCAAACCTCAAACCGTGTTTCAATCAGGACGTTGAAACAGCAGGTTGATGATCTGTTGCAGTGGGGTTGAGCATCGCTATGTCTATGATCGAATTATTAAAAGAGTTAGAGCAATTAGGTGGCATTCAACACAGTTGTGTCGCGACACCTGATTCTATACTGGCATCCACCTTTCCCGAGATATTGGATACCAATATGGGAAGCGCCTCGCGTGTAGCGCATCAAATCTTCAATGCGATTCATTCCATTGGATCAGACCACAAAGAGATTATTTTTGAGCTTGATGAATGCTTGTTGATGGGGCATGTAGTTGACGATAAAACGGTCCTTATTATGCTGACAGAAAAAGAAGTCAACATGGCGCTGATTAACACCAGTGTGCGGTCCGTAATGCCGACTATTATTGAAGCAATAGCACCGGTAACAGAACCAGAGCCTAGCGTCGCTCCCGATACATCAACGGCTAGTCGACCTGCTGTGAAAAATAACCCTGCAATTGAGGCGCAACTGAGGGCATTGATGAACCAATTGCGTGATTTGATGGCCGATTATATAGGCCCGGCGGTGAGTATCGTTTTTGACGATGCTTATGACGCATGGCGGGCCAAACATGGTGTTAGGTTGGGAACTATAGCTGAGTTGCTTAAGCAACTAGCTCGTGAAATTGATGATAAAGATGACCGTTCTGCGTTTCTGAAAAAATCAGTAACCACAGTTAAAGCGTTCTCTGCAAACCGTTAACCGCTGCCAAATAAACTAGCGGCGCTTACTTTTATAGTGAGTAAGCGCCGCTGCGTAACAGCCGGTTAACTGCCTAGTGTTAGTACCACTTTCCCGCGAGTATGTCCTGTTGCTATTTGCGTAAAAGCACGTGCTACTTCGGCCAACGGATATGTTTCGGCAACCGTGACTGTTAGTTCTTGTTGCTCGATACGCGCCAGTAGTTCTGCCAACTGCTGACCATTGGGTTCAACTCGAATGGGTAGCGCTTTTTTACCTTCTTTTTCCGCAGCGGCTATGACCTGATCTTTTGTCACAGAGGGTAACGTGATTAATGTGCCTGTGGCGGCGAGCAACGCAATGGCTTTAATACCCGTTTTACCTCCAACTCCGTCAATAATGAGATCGAACGGTGCCTGCGCTTCAAGGGCTGATTCGTCACGGTAATCAATGGCCTGATCACACCCTAAAGCCAGTAAATGGTCATGGTTAGCCGGTGACGCAGTACCTACAACATGCGCGCCTTTCCATTTGGCTAATTGAACGGCTAGGTGACCTACACCGCCTGCAGCGGCCATCACCAGTACGCGCTGTTGTGGTTGCAAGTTACCCTTATCAAAGAGCGCCTGCCACGCTGTTAAGCCTGCTAACGCGGCTCCTGCTGCGGTGATTGGTGCTACGCCTTTGGGTAAACGGGCTATTTGGTCGGCAGGTGCCGCTATGCGCTCGGCATAACACCCTGCGCGTTCAGGAAAGCGAATAAAGCCGACAACAGCATCGCCAGAATCAAACCCGGTTACATCGCTGCCGCATGCGATAACTTCACCGGCAAACTCCCATCCGGGAATGAAGGGCAAGTCACCGATAAAGGCAGAAGCTCCGCCCCCACTGCAGGTTTTGTAGTCGATAGGGTTAACGCCTGCGGCCAGTGTTCGGATCAGCACTTCACCGGCTTCTAGAGCGGGCTCTGGAACCTCTTGTACAGTGAGATGTGTCGCAAATGTGTCGACTTCGCTGAACTGGTCAAGGCGGATAGCTTTCATGAGTAACCTCTTATTATTTAACGTAATGACAGACGATAAAAGGATCGTATGCGGCCAAAGTGGCATGTAAGATGAGCCTAGCTGTGCAGCCTCAACAAATCAATTCTGATAGGCTAGCTGGCGCGCATTACAGTGTTGCCATCTTATTATCTGTGCTTAATGTAAGGAGCCATGATGTATTTCTTAGCTGTTCTTGAACCGATTCTATTCTGGGGTGGTCTGATCGTTTTTCTTATATCGCTTGGTATGTATGCTGGGCGAACCAAAGATGTAAAATCGATTTTGCAATTTTGGCAACCTACAATCGTTTTTAATCCACTTGAAAATAAAGTTAACCGTATTGGGTTAGCCATGATGATAGTGGCGGTTGTGATTCGTGTAACATTGTTTGTGATGCTGTAATGGGTTAACTAAGGAGAGTAAATGAAGGGTAATCCAGTTAAAGGGGTTGGGTACTTATTTAGAGGCTTTAGCATGCTGCCTGAGCCCGGTATCCGGCAATACGTATTAATACCACTGATCATTAACATATTGTTGTTTACAGGTGCTATTTGGCTGCTGATGGATCAGTTTGATGTATGGGTCGACTACTGGCTTTCGTATCTGCCTGAGTGGCTTTCATTTTTGGATTGGTTGCTTTGGCCGCTCTTCGCATTGCTGGTGCTTGTCGTGGTGTATTATGGCTTTTCGATAGTCGCCAATCTTATTGCTGCGCCATTTAACGGTTTTCTATCCGAAAAGATTGAGCAACTGCGTCGAGGGCGCGAAGTCACGGATGAAGGCTGGGGCGAGTTTGTAAAAATGATCCCACGTGCATTAGGGCGTGAGTTAGCTAAGATGATGTACTATTTGCCGCGCTTGTTCTTGCTCATCGTGTTTAGTTTCATCCCTGTTTTAAACATTATTGCTCCATTTTTATGGTTTTTGTTTGGGGCATGGATGATGTCGATCCAGTATTGCGATTACCCGATGGATAATAATAAGGTGACTTTTAAAAAAATGACTCAGCTCTTAGCCGAGCGGCGTCTCACCTCTATCAGTTTTGGTGCCGTTGTGCAGTTTGGCACTATGATTCCTATTTTAAACCTGATTGTTATGCCTGCCGCTGTGATAGGGGCAACTTTATATTGGGTTGAGGAACACGTCGAACGAGCGGTGGCTGGTGTGTGAATAGACCCGCTCAGGTCGCACTTTTTTGCTGGGCTATACGAGATTGAGTTGAATACAGCATGTCAGGGGGGAAGTGGCAGTTAAAAGTACTGCCTTTCCCTAGCTGACTCTCAATGGTTAATTGAGCTCCGTGACGGTATAACGCATGCTTCACGATGGCTAATCCTAGCCCCGTGCCGCCGGTGGCGGTAGAGCGGCCTTCATCGACGCGATAAAACCGTTCCGTTAAACGTGGTAGGTGGATGGAGTCGATACCAATACCATTATCAGTAACCGAAAAATGCCCGCCTTGCTCATCGACAAACCATTTAATACTAATCAAGCCATTTTCTGGTGTGTACCGCACAGCGTTGAAGACGAGGTTCGAGAATACACTATGGAGTTCTTGTGGCTGACCCAACAGATCAAACTCGGTGTCGACATCTAACGTTACCTGATGTTGCTTATCGAGTGAGATCACTTCTGCATCATGGTGGATAGTGATAAGCATCTGATGAATGTTGATAGGGACTTCATCGTTAATATGCTGGCTAGACTCAAGACGAGAAAGTAACAATAAATCAGAGACTAGGCCTTCCATGCGGCTTGATTGGGCCTGCATTTGTGTCAGAGCACGCTGCATAGGTTTGGGGAGGTCCTGGTCTAAAAAAGTCTCCAGATAACCTCGAATGACCGTTAATGGCGTGCGTAGCTCGTGAGAAGCGTTGGCCACAAAGTCTTGTCGGGTATGTTCCAAACGCACCAAACGAGTGATATCACGGGCTACTAACAGTCGGTCGCTAGCACCAAACTCTTTTATTTGGAACTGTAAGGTAGTGTCGTTGAGGACAGGGCTAGGTAGCTGCAGAGGGTCGTCATATTTACGTTTGTGGTAATAACGTATAAAGCGAGGATCACGCAACAAGTTCATAACCGGCATTCCACGGTCAGACACATGTTTAAAGCCTAATAAGCGTTCTGCAGCGCGGTTCCACCACTCTAAATTATTATGCTTATCAATAATAACAACGGCATCGGGTAGTGCTGCTGAAGAGCGTTGAAAGCGTTTGATGATCTCTTTTAGATCACTACGTTGCTTATGGTGACGCTTTTTAATTCGTGCTAAGTCATCAAAGATGTCGCCCCATATACCCTCGGCTTCGGGAACCTCAGAATCATATTTATGCAACCAGGTTTGCAGCCTTCCTATTTGGCGTAGTTGTAGAAAAATCCAAAGCCCTAACCCAGCAACCATTCCCCAGCTAACAGAGCCTATGAATAAGCCTACCGTTGCAGATACAGCGACAAATAAAAATAAACTGCCTACGGCGGCTTGGGGGACTCTCTGCATAGGGGATACAACTCGTGTTTAGGCTACTTGTGTCGAAAAACGATACCCAGTTCCTCGTACCGTTTGTACTAGGTGGTCATGTTCATTGCCTAACGCTTTGCGTAAGCGACGAATGTGAACATCTACTGTCCGTTCCTCAACATACACATTGCCGCCCCAAACCATATCCAACAATTGGCCGCGGGAGTAGGCACGATCTTGATGGGTCATAAAGAATTGCAATAATCGGAATTCAGTCGGCCCTAAATCGATGGCTTTGCCCTCGGCAGTTACACGGTGCGAGATAGGGTCAAGCGTTAAGCCTTCAACCGTCACTGGCTCTTCAATGCCTTTAGGCGTAGCACGGCGTAAAACAGCTTTTAATCGAGCTACCAGTTCGCGAGGAGAAAATGGCTTGGTGATATAGTCATCTACACCCGCTTCTAAGCCCTGTACTTTGTTTTCTTCTTCGCCTTTGGCCGTCAGCATGATAATGGGGATATCGGCAGTTGTTTCATCTTTGCGTAAGCGGCGGGCTAATTCAATGCCGCTGATGTTGGGCATCATCCAATCCAACAAAATCATATCAGGTTGTCGATCAATCACGATCGCGTGAGCATCGTTAGCATTTTCTGCTTCAATACACTCATAACCTGCCATTTCGAGTGCAACCGCGATCATTTCGCGGATGGGCGCCTCATCATCGACGATTAGCACTTGTTTGCTTGTAGACATGTCTAAGCCTCTACGCTTGTAATAAGTCGCGAGTATTACAGTATTTTATTATGACAAAAATGTTACAGCTGGCCACTAATTTGTCATAAAGTGTACGACAATCCCAACAAAGACCGCTAACTCGGCGTAATGGTTATTCAGAAAGGCGTTAAAGCACCGAGTGCGATCTCTATCCTTAATAAGATTTTGCTGATAAACAAAAAACACGCCGGCTATAACGATCCCTACATAGTAAGGCCACGTCATGCTTTCTAATGTGCCTACTAATAGTAAAACTAACAAAGTGGCGATCTGTAATAGCCCAATGATCCGCTTGTCCTGTTTGCCGAATAGGATAGCGGTCGATTTTACGCCGATTTTTATATCATCATCCCGATCTACCATGGCGTACATGGTGTCGTAAGCAACGGTCCAGAGCAGCTTAGCTAAGAAAATCAGCCAAGCAACCAATGGTAAAGTCTCGTCAACGGCAGTAAAGGCCATAGGGATAGCCCACCCAAAAGCCGCGCCAAGTACCACTTGGGGCAGGTGGGTATGGCGCTTCATAAAGGGATAAAGCGATGCTAACGCTAATGCGCCAAAAGACATCCAAATCGTCATGTGGTTAGTGAATAAAACTAGTACAAAAGCGAGCAGCATCAGCCCAGCAAACAGCATGAGCGCTTCTTTACTGCTAATTAGCCCGCGAGCTAAGGGGCGTTCAGCTGTTCGCTTTACATGTCCGTCGATATGCCGGTCGGCATAATCATTAATCACGCAGCCAGCTGAGCGCGTTATAAAGACCCCCGCAATAAAAATAATGAGCAAGCTAAGCGGAGGGACTCCGTCGGCCGCAATCCATAACGCCCAAAGCGTTGGCCAGAGTAGTAAGTAGCTCCCAATAGGCTTATTGAAGCGCGTAAGCTGGGTATAGATGGCTAAACGCTCACGTAAGGTTAGTGCAGGGCGAGGTGCGACATGAGACATGACAAAGGCCTTAAACTAATATCGAGAAGGACTGTAGTGTACTTGCTCAAGCGCCGGAAGAAAAACCTCAGCTACAAGCAAAGGCTTGTTCGATAAACGAAAGACAGAGCGTCTAGCCCACAATGTATGAGAATCTACCTGGATTGAAGTCGTTTGTAAGGGGCCGCGCCGCATAGTTGGATCACTGAATAGCACAGACCCTAGTGAGCGTTGGCCAATTAAGTGTAGTTGTCGTTCTCTGCCTGTCAGGGTACTGGCCGGGATCACTGAGCGAGCAAAAACCCAGGCCTCGTTCTGACCCTTGAGTATCACCTCGCGTATGAGTGCTTTGTGGCGCAGGGGGATTCCCAAAGCTTGTGCTTCACTAAGGCTTGGATACTGCCAAGCAAGGCTCAGTAATTGTACCGAAAACTGCTGATGGCTGGCTTTCACCAAATGTTGTGTCAGAGACCCTCTGTCCATTAGCCACGGCCGCCATACGGCGGGGGCATCGATGGCTGATAATCGAATACGTTCCTTCCATACGGGTGCCGGGAAGGCGGTATAGGGCGTTTGAAGTAATTTGGCGCGGATATCCACAAATCAGGTCCTTTATCTGAGGACGGTATTCTACGCTTAAGCGTCGGCTATCCCAAGCCTTGAGCGTTTGTTGCTGGAGGCGCGTCACATAATCGATTAGCATGCGCGGTATGAGTACAGACAAAGCACACAAAAATACAGCTGCCAGCGTTGAAGCGTTAACCCGTCGTTGGGTAAATACTATGGTCGTTGGACTTAACTTATGCCCTTTTGCAGCGCCGGTTGTGAGACAAGAGACCTTGCGTTATGCCGTAGTTGAAAGCGAAGACACCCGTTTAGCGTGTGAAGCGTTTGTTGACGAGTTGTTAGTTATTAATCAAGCCAATGAACGTGATATCGCTACTACGTTAGTCATCTTTCCCAATGCAGTAGCCGACTTTTATGAATACCTAGGGTTGCTTGATGAATGCCAACGTCTATTGACCCAAGCAAACCTTGAAGGCGTTTTTCAGCTGGCTAGTTTTCATCCTGGTTATTTATTTGCAGGGCCGCCAGAGGATGATCTCAGCCATTGGACCAACCGTTCCCCATACCCCATGATTCATATTATTCGTGAGGGCCAGATGGAGCAGGTGCTCAAACACATAGATGATCCCGAAGCTATACCAGAACGCAATATTGCACATTTGGAAGCGTTAGGACGGGATAAGCTGATTGAGCTATTCCCGCCGTTTAAGGACTACTGTTGATTGATAAGACGCGATTGTAGCGTGAAGCTAGCCCTAGGTTTTAGTCGCTTCCAATGGACAATCGTTTTCTGAAATAAAAAGCTAATGCATTGATGCTATTTGCGGGCTTACGCGGCTACTACAATGCAGTTGCGTGCCGTGTCCTTTGCGTTATAAAGCGCGCTATCGGCGCGTTCGACAAGCTCATGTGGGCTGTACGTTGTTGAGGGTGTTAAGGTACAAATACCTTGGCTAACGGTAACAACTAGCCCGGTACTAGAGCGCTCGTGTTTAATGCTCAATGCCTGTACCTGTTTACGAATGCGTTGCGCTACGAGCTCTGCTCCGGCTTTGTCTGTTTCGGGTAATAAAACAGCAAATTCTTCCCCACCGTAACGGCAGACAGAGTCATGTGAGCGGTTGACCGCATTTTCCATAGCACCGGCAATACGTCGTAAGCCGCTATCGCCCGCTAAATGGCCGTAGAGGTCATTAAACGCTTTAAAATGATCCACATCGACCATAATAAGTGACAAAGGCAGATTGCTGCGACTAGCACGTCGCCATTCCATTTCTAATAGTTTTTCAAACTCACGCCGGTTATTTACCCCCGTTAGCCCGTCGATACGAGCCGAACGTTCTAAGAAATCACGAGAGCGCTTTAATTCGAGCATCATGCCTACGCGTGCGCGGATAATACCTTCTGCTCGGCCTCTAACAATAAAGTCAGATGCGCCATGCGTGTATGCCTGCAACTCTTGCTGATCATCATTATCGGCATTGATGAGGGCGGTTGGTATAAAGCCGTGGTGGATCTTCTGAACGAGGTTTTGGCAGTTTAATAAAGTAGGGAGCCACTCGTCAGAACCATCAATTAACAATAAATCGGGCGTTTGTTCTTGGCTTAGAAGCTGCTTTCTTAAATCGCTTAAGGTTGCGGGTAATAAAATATTGTAGCGTGCTCTTAACGCGTCGATAGTTTTCCAGACCGTTTCGATACCATTTGGGGCAAATACAGCGATGGTATGATGGTCGGTATATTTACAGAACTCGCGAGAGTCATACTCAATTTCGGTCGCCGCGCCCTCAAAAAACGCTTGTAGATCTTCGGGGGCAGCTAAGCCTATTAACGTGCGCTTATCTTCTGCCACGATTGATGGAACGCGAGAGCTTACCCCACTGGCGGCCCACTGATCTTGCCAGGTATCGAGTTGCTCTTCACAGTCGATATCAATAGATAACTCGGTGGGTAGCCCCGCTTTTTGTAAGGCGTCAAAAATAATAGTGGGGCTAGCAATATCTTGTCCGTCAACCCAAAGGGCTTTATAAAAAAGATCTATAAAATTAAGCGCTTTTTCACGATCGATTTGCATTGCGGCTAATACGCATAAATTGGCAAAACGACTGTCTGGTCGCTCTGGAGGTAACGAAATAGGTACTTCTGGCGCATGGCCGCGCACAGCAAATACATCACTCGCCAGCTCTGAGAGGATATCGGCTGTATTGCCATATAGGCCTATATCTTGAGCATGCTCTACCAAACGAAACTCGACCTGATCCAGCAAATCCATTGCTTTTAATCGTTCGAATAACGCATAGCTGTACGGGCAATTTAAGTCGCCATATACGATGTAGCCGCTCATGAATATCTCCAGACTGTGTCGCTTATTGATAACGCGTGTTCTGGAATTAGCGGCAGAAAGGGAAAAAGGTTGAGTTGCTTAAGTGGGTTTGTGCAGGCTTCACGTATTTATAAGAATAGGGCTGCCGTTGGCAGCCCTATTGGAATTGCAAAGTTACGCTGGTTCTTCGTCGTCTTTATCCGTTGCGCCAGCAACTTCGCGCATTTCAGCGAGCGGCGCATGGCGGACGTCTGTGCCGCTAACTAGGTAGATGAGCTGTTCGGCGATGTTGCGCGAGTGGTCACCGATTCTCTCTAAGCTACGCAGTACCCAGATGACGTTCAGGCAGCTGGAGATAGCGCGCGAGTCTTCCATCATGTAGGTGACGATTGATCGCATAGCCGTGCGGTATTCCAAGTCGACGGCTTTGTCTTGTTTGGCGACGTGGTAAGCCAGTTCTGTATCGTTGCGGGCAAAGGCGGTGAGCACATCTTTTACCATGCTGCTAACGAGTGAACCAATGTGACGGACTTCTTGGTAGCCGCGCTGTGAGTCGCCTTCTTCTACTAGCTCGATGGCGTGTCGGCAGATGCGGCTGGCTTCATCACCCATGCGCTCAAGGTCGTTGACCGCTTTAGAGATGGCAACGATCAAGCGTAGGTCGCTGGCAGCGGGTTGGCGGCGCGCGATGATCATGGTGCAACGCTCGTCGATCATTAATTCCATGTCGTTGGTTTGACGATCGACGCGGCGTGACTTTTCAGCTAATTCGGCATCACCTGTTAACAAGGCTTTTACGGCATCATGCACTTGTCGTTCTACAATGCCGCCCATGGTTAGCAGTTCAGTACGGATGAGTTCTAGCTCGTCATTAAACTGCTGTGAAATGTGTGTTGAGTAGCTATCTTTATTGAGTTCCACAATGGTACTCCTCAATTAGTGTCAATATCTGCATGGTGTTAGTAGGCGGTAGGTTTTATCCGTATCGGCCTGTGATGTAATCTTCCGTTTGCTTCTTCTCGGGGTTCGTGAAGAGGGTATCGGTAACACCAAACTCGATTAAATCACCCATATACATGAATGCAGTATAGTCAGAAACACGCGCAGCCTGTTGCATATTGTGCGTTACAATGACGATGGTAAAGTCATTCTTAAGCTCGTGAATGAGTTCTTCAATTTTAAGCGTTGAAATAGGGTCAAGAGCAGAAGCGGGTTCGTCTAGTAGTAACACTTCTGGTTTTACCGCGATGGTACGCGCGATAACCAAACGTTGCTGCTGACCACCTGACATGCCCAATGCGCTTTCGTGTAGGCGGTCCTTTACCTCATCCCACAAGGCGGCTGAGCGCAGCGCCCATTCGACGGTTTCGTCGATATCACGCTTCTTTTTAATCCCTTGAATACGTAAACCATAGGCTACGTTTTCATAGATAGACTTTGGAAACGGGTTTGGTTTTTGAAACACCATGCCCACGCGGCGGCGCAGATCAGCTACTTCAACTGTGCGGTCGTAGATATTTTGGTTATCTAACACTATCTCACCGGTGATGTTGCAGCTATCCACCAGGTCGTTCATGCGGTTAAAACAGCGTAACAGGGTTGATTTACCGCAACCGGATGGTCCGATGAAGGCTGTTACGCGCTTTTTCGGAATGGTCATGTTGATGCCGTGCAGGGCTTCTTTTTCGCCGTAGCTAAGACGTAGGTCGTTAACATGGAGGGCAATCGTTTCACTTTCCAAAGAAAGCTGGCGGTCGTCACGCTGCAACGATGAAATATCCATACGGTGAGTTTTCGCGTTTGTAGTCATAATCAATAAACCTTTAATTCAGTCGTTCTACAGCGTTACATTTCTAACGATTTATATTTTTCACGTAGGTGGTTTCGGATCTGCACAGCACTGATGTTCAGTAGGGCGATCACGACCACCAGCAAGAAGGCGGTGGCATATACCAGCGGACGAGCCGCTTCTACGTTTGGACTTTGGAAACCGACATCATAAATGTGGAAGCCTAAGTGCATAAACTTTTGGTCTAAATGTAGGAAAGGATAGTTCATATCCAAGGGTAAGCTCGGTGCTAGTTTGACTACGCCTACCAACATCAAAGGTGCTACTTCCCCGGCAGCACGCGCTATGGCAAGGATTACACCGGTCATCATCGCAGGGCTGGCCATAGGTAAGACGACTTTCCATAGTGTCTCTGCTTTGGTAGCTCCCAATGCAAGTGATCCTTCGCGTAACGCGTGAGGAATGCGTGATAGGCCTTCTTCTGTTGCCACAATAACCACTGGAACCGTGAGTAGAGCGAGTGTGATTGATGACCACATGAGGCCGCCCGTACCAAATGTAGGCGAAGGCAGGGCTTCTGGGTAAAACAAGCGATCAATGTTACCGCCCAAGAAATACACGAAGAACCCTAAGCCAAACACACCATATACGATGGATGGTACGCCCGCTAGGTTGTTAACTGCAATACGAATAAGGCGAGTGGTAAAGCCTTGTTTTGCGTATTCGCGTAGATATACAGCCGCGACTACACCAAAAGGTGTCACCATGATCGACATGATAATAACCATCATGACAGTACCAAATATCGCTGGGAATATGCCGCCTTCTGTGTTCGCTTCGCGAGGCTCTGCTGAAACAAATTCCCACAGTTTAGCGCCATAATGGCCTAACTTAGCGATGATACCCATATCATTAGGGCGATAAGCGCGTACGATTTTTGCCACAGGGATGGTTAGCATTTGGCCGCTTGCTGTTTCTGCTTGGATGCTATCGCGGTTAACCTGAGCATAAAGATCGATTAATGTTTGTTGTAAATTTTCGTATTCGGCGTTGAGTTCATCACGGCGAGTGTTAATGTCAGCAAAAGCATCGGCATCGGTAGAGCCTTTGAGCTCAAGTGAGCGCTGTTTAAGACGTAAGCGCTCTAGCTCGTAGTTGATCGCACCAATTTCGTCTTTTTGAATTTCGAGAATGGCTTCGTTAATCTCAATAGCACGCTCGATGCTTTGCTCAAACTGGCCCCATAGCGTTAAGTAGGCTTCGCTTGGGTCATAGCCATCGTAGCTACCGACCACTTCATCGCCTTGTTTTAGACTGCGCAGGTAACCGTAGAAGTTGCCCCATTCGTGACGTTCTGCCGCGAATAACATGGCCGGCTTTTGACGATCCGACAGGTTGGCGTCTAATACCCAAGTAAAGTCGATACCGCCGATATCACGGTTACCGATTTTTAATAAATCGCGACGCATTGTTTCAAGGCCTTCTGGCACATCGACACCCGCACCACGCAGCTGCTCGGCCAGTACGTCTTCTACCTCGACGACTTCGCCAGCGAGAGTGATTTTTTGATCACCTTGTTGATAAGTGGCTTGCAGAATATCTGCTGGCCAGAAGTGGCTTAAACCACGTACGGCAATTAAACCTAATAGCCCTACAACCATAATGATACAGATGGCCACGGCACCGGCGTTTAACCAAACCCATGGTGACCCGGTTTTTGTCCAATTTGATAAAGAGACTTTCATTGTTCGTTATCCTCTAAGCTCGCAGTTATCAGGGGCTACAGCGAGCCGTATTTCTTACGCAAACGCTGGCGAACCAACTCTGCCAAGGTGTTAACCATGAAGGTAAACAGGAAGAGTACAAACGCAGCTAAGAAAAGAATGCGGAAATGTGTGCTTCCTACTTCGGATTCAGGCATCTCAACCGCGATGTTGGCGGCTAGCGTACGCATACCCTCAAATATGTTCATATCCATAATGGGGGTATTACCTGTCGCCATTAATACGATCATGGTTTCACCAACAGCGCGGCCCATACCAATCATTAATGCAGAGAAGATACCCGGGCTTGCCGTTGGCAAAATTACTCGAGTTAGCGTTTGCCAAGGTGTAGCGCCTAAGGCAAGTGAGCCATAGCTCAGGTGCTTAGGTACGGCAAAGATCGCATCTTCTGTGATCGAGAAGATTGTTGGAATAACCGCAAAGCCCATGGCGATACCAACCACCAGTGCGTTACGTTGGTCAAACGGTATACCGGCTTCGTTACTGATCCATAAGCGAAGGTCACCGCCAAACAACAGCTCTTCAACGGGTACGGAGATCGATAAACTCAGCATAACGGTCAAAATGATAACGGGTACCAGCAGTGCTGCATCCCAACCCTCTGGTATTAGGAAGCGAATGCGGTCGGGAACCTGCGCCCATATAAACCCAAAGAGAACTATGGAGATAGGTACGAGTATCAGAATGACGAAGATGCCCGCCAAATGCAGTTCCATGAATGGCGCTAACCATAGACCAGCCAAGAAGCCTAAAATAACAGTAGGTAAAGCTTCCATTAGCTCTATGAAAGGTTTTACTTTACGGCGCATGGCCGGAACCATGAAGTACGCTGTGTATATCGCTCCGCAGATGGCCAGTGGCGTACCTAAAAGCATGGCATAGAAGGCCGCCTTTAGTGTACCGAATGCGAGTGGCATTAAGCTGTATTTAGGTTCAAAGTCGTTGTTAGCCGCAGACGACTGCCATACATAGTCTGGCTCTTCGTAGCCTTCGTACCACACTTTTTCCCATAGAGCAGACCATGAAATATCAGGATGCTCGTTTTCAATAGCCCAGAAAGCCAACGTGCTGTTCTGTTCTATTAACATCGCGTTTGAACGTGGGGCATAAGCGATATAATCCACTTGCCCATCCGCTACTTTATCGGTTAACGCATTTCGATGTGCCGTCGTATTATAAAGACGCAATGTGCCGTCGTTATTAATCGCAGCAAAGCCTTTACGGCGTTGCTCGATAGCAATGTCATCAATGGCTGCTGAACCACTTTCAAACGAGCGGATCTTCGTGAGAATCCAGTCAGTCGCTTCATCACGAACCAGGAACCATTGTGAAATGTGACCTTGGTTATCACCTACCAGCAAAGCGTTACCACCGAGTAACATTTTGAATGTGGTAATTTCTCCTTTGGTTGCCTCGGCCACTTGTACCGTTTGTGGCCCGCCGTCTGCTTGTAGATCGACGACGGCAATTTTGTTTTTGCCGGCAATCATCAACCAGCGGTTATCTGGCAGTAATAGTAGTTTGCGTGCACCAATGTTAAACGCCGGTAGTGTTGAGCTTTCAGACTCTAGCTCAACCTCACCGGTCATCATATTTTCTTCTACGGCTACGCTGACTTGCGATAAGCCCTTGTCATCACCACCAATAATGTTCCAGCTATCACCTGAATAGGCAATCCCTAGTAGCGCTAGTGGGCGATCAGATACGCTTAGCGGTTCTTCGCCTAATGGGTACTCTAGGCTAGGCGTAATCACGCGTACACCATCTGGGTAGGTAGAACGGTAGTCGTGCTTGATGATCAGCGCAGAACCATTACTTAAGCCTAATGCAAACAGGCGCTGGGGCTCAGAAATAACAGCGGTACTGACAACGTCAACACCTTCAGGCACTGGCAAGGCAGACTCATTAATGATGTCGCCGTTGAGAGTGTTAAAAAAGTACGCATGTGTTGCGGTAATGCGCAGGCCAATTTCGGCTTGCTCTTCCATAGCAAGGTATAAGGTTTTTCCTTCGCCTGGAGAGGCGTAGTTCTCAACCGTTTGTCCATTGTGCTGCCACTTTTCCATATGCGCCGACTGAAACAGCGGTGCAACTTCGTACAGCAGATAAAAGAAGATCAGCAAAATAGCGAGAATGACGCTAATACCGCCAAAGGCGATACCTACACCGGCCATTTTATCTTTTAGTTTACGTAATTTGCGTAAACGAAGCTGGGCGGGTGTATCAAAGCTAATCTGTGGTGGCGACGTGGTATTTTCTATACTCATGAGAAGAGACCTAATGGTTCTACGATAACAGTGGCGCAAGAATACGTGAGTTATGTGACACTTATGTTACAGCGCTTTAGTAACGAGAAAAGGGAGTGCCTTACGGCACTCCCTGAACGCTGTCCTTAGCGAAGCGTAGGCTAAATTATAGGCCTAGCTCTTTCATTTGCTTCTCAACTACTTTAGCAGGTAGTGGGATGTAGCCATCTTTAACTACAACTTCTTGACCCACTTTTGCCATAACCATTTTCAAGAACTCTGCATCCATAGGAGTTAGGTCTTGGCCAGGCTTCTTGTTTACGTAAACCCACAAGAAACGAGACAGAGGGTACGTGCCGTTTACTGCGTTTTCAGGTGTTGCTTCTACGAAAGCTTCACCGTCTTTCTTAGCCAATGGCAATGCACGAACAGATGATGTTTTGTAACCGATACCTGAGTAGCCAAGGCCGTTCAAAGAAGTAGATACAGACTGAACAACAGATGCAGAACCTGGTTGCTCGTTTACGTTGTTACGGAAGTCACCTTTACACAACGCTTTAGACTTGAAGTAACCGTAAGTGCCTGATACTGAGTTACGACCGAACAATTGAATAGTTTTGTCAGCTAGAGAGCCTTCAACACCTGCTTGACCCCAAGTAGTGATGTCTTCAGCGCCGCCACACTTGCGTGTAGAAGAGAAGATAGCGTCAACTTGTGGAATGGATAAACCTTTGATTGGGTTGTCTTTGTTAGCAAAAACAGCCAAAGCATCGATAGCTACAGCAACGGCTGTTGGCTTGTAACCGTATTTTTTCTCGAAAGCTTCGATTTCTTTGTCTTTCATTTTACGAGACATTGGACCGAAGTTAGATGTGCCTTCAGTCAATGCTGGAGGTGCAGTAGAAGATCCAGCGGCTTGAATTTGTACGTTAACGTTAGGGTACATACGCTTGAATTCTTCAGCCCACAACGTCATCAAGTTAGCCAAAGTATCTGAACCTACGCTAGATAGGTTACCAGAAACACCAGAAGCCTTAGTGTAAGTTGGTAAGTTCGGATCTAACAGATCCGCTGCAGAAGCAGACATGCAGGTTGCTGTCATGGCGATTGCGGCGAATAACTTCTTCATAGGTTTCATTACTTGCTCCAAAGAAACAGTTGTTTATTGATAAACAGTTTATTGAATTAGACGATCAATTTTTTATGTTGAGCGAACTATAGGCTGTCTTTGTGACAAGAATGTGACAGTGTGAAAACTATTCCTTAAAACGCATAATGATAAAAAAACACAATAACCCTGTAATCTGCCCGTATTCAGTCTTAGACTGAATGCTTTATAATCAGATGATACTTTTGTCTATCAAAGATTGATGGGGTTCACACAAGAACAATAATGGAAAGTCACACAGATATTGATTCGGAAAATGTCTCCGATGAGTTAACGCCCACAGGTGAGTTAACATTAAAGCTTCCGGCCAGTCATGCTGCTACCAATATGTTTGGTGATGTGTATGGAGGGTGGGTTACCTCTCAAGCGGTACTTGCCGCAGAAATGCGTGCGGCCGTTGAAAGCGAAGGACGTGTAGCAACCGTGTCTGTTGGCTCGCTGGATTTCTTCTCTCCAGTATTGGTTGGCACTATTTTGGGCTTTTACACCGATATTATCGAAATGGGACGGAGCTCAGTGCGTTTGCGGGTTGAGGTATGGGGACGTTGTCCCGATGGGCGAGCACTGCGCAAAGTCACGGAAACAGAATGTGTGATCGTCGCTATTGATGAAGATGGTCACATACGTCGTGCGCAATATGTGACGCCTTAAACCGCTAGCACTGTTTAATCCTGCTCAGTGTATTGCCAGATAATGAGTTGGTTGTTTGCCGGCATTTCATAATCCGCTACCAGCATAAAGCCCGCTTCATTGGCTAAGGCATTTATAGCCTCAAAATCACGAATACCGCTATTAGGGTCACGAGCCTTAAGCATTTGGTCAAATGCTTGATTGCTCATTGAGGTGAAAGCATTTTGATAACGAAATGGCCCATATACAATCAAGTATCCATTAGGCGCTAGGCTGCGCCCAGCTCCAGCAAAAAAAGCCTGCACACACGACCACGACATAATATGCAGCGTATTAGCAGAGAAAATGGCATTGAATGTTCGCTCTGGCCATTCTTCGCGCACATCCAGTGGTATGGGTGTGGCAATATTTTGAGGAGCATATTGCTCAAGATTTAATGCGAGCGCTTCAACATACTGCGGCTGCTCACTGGGCTGCCAGAATACCTGAGGGAGCTGATCTGCAATATACAGTGCATGCTGACCAGACCCGCTACCAATCTCAAGTAGCTGCATCTCATCCGTAAAGTAAGGTATTAAGTGCTGACAGATCGGCCGTTTGTTACGTTCGCTTGCCTCGCTAAAATTAAGCATTGCCGCTCTCTTATAGTGGGTAGTAGTTGATTGTATTGTAGAGCTTTTTACGCTGAATAAGACGTGAACTAAAACCGTTTAAAATAAGGTTGGTACGTTGGTAGCTTTTAAGGGCAGGTCGGTATCATTGGGTCGTCGACGTAATAGCTATCCTTCCAACGTATAGCGCTGGTATAGGGTGCTTGCTCCCATACCGTGAAAAGCAGCCGATGAGTAGTCTGACAGTAGCTATAGCCATGTAATGGATTAAAGTCGAAGCGGGCATCGTTCAGCACGCCGATAGCTAATCCTACATTTGAGTCAGTTTCTATTGAATAAAACGATCGACCTTCAGTTAAGTTGTGCTCCAAACGCGCGTTGCTAAGTGCAAAGCACTGTTGCTGATCCTGTGCTGTTATCGCGAGTGGGTCAATCCGTTTGGTTAAACGACCGTGTAAGATTCGCTCTCCCTGTAAATCGATGATTTTTACGGTGGCACCGGTAAGGTCATTTGAGCTCAGGCTTGCAAAGCAGCCCGCATGTATCCAACCATACTCACTCGCGTGTGGGGCTAGGTTAACTGACTTAGACGCCGATAGTTTTGTGGTGGAGGTAACTGTTGGTGGAGCGTCAAATAACGTTGAAGAACATCCTGCCAAAGCAAGACACGTGGTTAGTAT
Organism: Neptunomonas phycophila; assembly: GCF_001922575.1. Lineage (NCBI taxonomy): Bacteria > Pseudomonadati > Pseudomonadota > Gammaproteobacteria > Oceanospirillales > Oceanospirillaceae > Neptunomonas > Neptunomonas phycophila. The sequence goes on from NZ_MRCI01000003.1 coordinate 219,099, forward strand.
GATGAGCCAAGCCATCCGTAGCCTATAAAAATGAGACATGATCGATATTCCTTTGTGCTAGTTCGTCCATTGAACACGTAAAGCAAACCTTATTGAGCGTAGTGCTTTAATGGCTATTGCACTCCAATTCAACAGCGAGCGCAATACCGCACTCAAATTGCTTTTTGGCTATTACGCGCTTTGTGTGACCCAAAAACAGCAACGACTTTAACCGTTTTGGGAACAGAGTGTCCCGGCTCTCTTGCGTGTAATATAGCCTTTTCAGGCTATGATGTGCCGCTGATAAGGATGCTTTTATACTTAATGAGGCGCACCGCCGTGATCGCAATCGCTGCAGGGCTATTGGCTGTTATTTGCCAATCAATTTTTTACATTTTTGTTCGTCGTGCCCAAGTGCATTTGCTCATACCCGGCTTGGCGCTTAATGTGCAGATGCATTGGCAACTGGGTTTTGTCGCATGGCCTTTGGCGTATTTATTTTGGCCTGATAGCGTATCGTGGCAAGCGCATTTATATGCTTTAGGTGTTTCAGTTGCGTATTGGATAGCACAAATTTGTTTTTTCTCGGCATTGAATCGAGCCTCATCAGCCCAAGTCGCACCTATGCTCGCGTTAAAGCTAATGGTTGTGGGCATAGGCAGTTCACTATTCCTCAACACACATATCAATATTGAGCAATGGCAAGCTATTGCCTTGGCCACCGCGGCTGCCGCATTTTTATCCATAGGTGCAGGAAAACCTCCTTTGAAGGCGACATTACTGACGCTAACAACTGTGGTTATGTTCTCTGCATCGGACATAAGTTTGGGGGCATTCATTAACGCCGTTAGCTTTGATGATCAGCTATCGCAAGTGATTTTTGTGTTGAGCTACTGCTTCGGGCTAAATAGCTTATTTACCTTGTTTTGCCGACCTTGGCGTATGGAAACGGCGGCGACCCGAGCCTGTATTCCTGTTGCGGCATTGTGCTTAATATCAATGGTTTTTTTATTCACAGCCTTTGTGCTTGGTGGCGTTGTGCTCGGTAATTTGATGCTAGCAACACGCGGTATTGTGGTGGTATTAGTGGGCATTGCTCTAAGACCGCTGCTGGAGGAAGGTATAGAACCTACAGTTGAATGGCGAGTATGGGCGCGTCGTTTGATTGCTGCTGCAGGAATGTTGGTGGCGGTTAATTGGTATATTACAGCGATGGGGTGACGACCTTAAGGTAGATACAACGAGCAAACCATGTATTTGAAGCATCGTTTAATCGCCGCACATGGGCTTGGCTATAAAGCGGCTTTTTATGAAAAAAACCGCTTTATTATTTCATTACGCTTTTTCAGCAGCTATCACTGATACTTCTACCAATAACTCGGGACGTGCCATGCGGGCCTCTACGCAAGCGCGTGCTGGTGCATGACCTTCGGGTACCCAAGCATCCCAAACGGCATTCATTTGCGCAAAATCTTTCATATCGCGGATATATACAGTTGCCGATAAGATATGCTCTTTGTCAGAACCCGCTTGTAGTAATAGGCCTTCTACTTTATCGAGCATCGTTTGCGTTTGTTCAGTGATGTCGGTGTTGGCATCAGCTGCAACTTGGCCGCAGAGATAAATAGTGCCGTTGTGTTTTACGATACGGCTCATACGTTGCTTAGTTTCTTGGCGTTCAATAGTCATGTTATGCCCTTTGTATAATCTGTGGTTTATCGCACTATTATAGTATGTAAAAGGCAGTAAATTATTGCGTTAATTCGGTGTTTCTTAGGATTTTTTTGAGGCGTGACTCGGCGTATATTGGATTTATCATGATTGGTAGGGTTAAGACCTTTGCTTCGCCAAAGGCCTTAACAATTAAGCGTCTTATCTTTCAATCACTGCGATACTCGGCTGCGCAAAGTGGCTATAACGCCTCTAGCTTGGCAAATCCCAATACCAGCCACTTACTGCCTTCGTCGTCAAAGTTGACTTGAACGCGGGCTTTGGGGCCGTCGCCTTCGCAGTTGAGGACAATACCCTCGCCGAAGATGGGATGTTTGACGCGTTGCCCCAAGTAAATTTTGGGTGTGCTGTCGTCGACTTGGACGTTGTTAAACATGCTGTTATCACGTTGTCCGTAGCTGGGGCGACCTTGGCTCATGGGGCGGCTGACGGTGGCGTTGAGGCGGACTTCTTCGATAAATTCAGCAGGAATTTCTTGGATAAAGCGCGATGGTCGATTGAAGTTGTCTTGGCCATGCATGCGGCGTGATTCGGCATAGGTGATGAATAGTTTTTTCATCGCACGTGTAATGCCGACGTAGCAGAGGCGGCGTTCTTCTTCCATGCGGCCGGGTTCTTCGGCAGACATGCTGTGTGGAAAAAGGCCTTCTTCCACGCCAGCCAAGAAGACGAGTGGGAACTCTAAGCCTTTAGCTGAGTGCAAGGTCATTAATTGTACGCTGTCTTGGTTGGTGTCAGCTTGCGCGTCGCCTGCATCAAGAGCGGCTTGGTCGAGGAAGGCGGAGAGTTCGCTGACGTTAGCTTCTTCTGGGGTGGCTTCCCATTGGCCGCTGAACTGTTTAGCGGCGTTAACTAGCTCTTCCAAGTTTTCGACGCGGGATTGGCCTTTCTCGCCTTTTTCTTTTGCGTGGTGCTCAATTAAACCGCTGAGCTGTATAGCGTGGTCGGTAATTTCGTTGAGTGTAGTGCCTGTGGTTTCTGTGTCGATTTGGTTGATTAAGTTTAAAAAACTTTGCAGGGCGTTGAGCGCACGCGCAGGTAGTTTTTTATACTCGACAACTTCGTTCGCAGCGCGCCACATTGATACATTTTCGGCACGAGCATGTTCACGGACAACATCGATGGTACGTGTGCCAATTCCGCGTGTGGGAACGTTGATCACGCGCTCCATAGCTGTATCGTCTTCGCGGTTTGATACTAAGCGTAAGTAAGCCAGAGCGTTTTTAATTTCTAGACGATCGTAGAAACGATGGCCTCCATAGATGCGATAAGGCACGCCTGAGCGGATTAATGCTTCTTCCAATACGCGGGATTGTGCGTTGGAGCGGTAAAGGATGGCTGATTCGCTACGCAACCCTCCTTCATCCACCCATTTTTGAATTTGACCAACAATGAAGCGTGATTCGTCTTGCTCATTAAAGGCCGCGTAGAGTGATATCTTTTCTCCATCGGCACCTTCTGTCCAAAGCTGTTTGCCTAAACGGCCTCGGTTATTGGCAATGACAGCGTTGGCTGCTTGTAGAATGGTGTTGGTAGAGCGGTAGTTTTGCTCAAGCCGGATGGTGTCTGCCCCCGGGAAGTGCTCTGGGAGGTTTTGAATGTTTTCGATACGTGCGCCGCGCCAGCCATAGATGGATTGGTCGTCATCACCGACAGCCATGAGTTTGCGTTCGTGACCGGTGAGTAAGCGCAACCATGCGTATTGGATCGCGTTGGTGTCTTGAAACTCATCGACCAAGATGTAGCGAAAGCGTTCTTGGTAATGGGCTAAGAGTTTAGGGTTATGGTCGCGTAACAGTTCAAGGCAGCGTAAGAGTAACTCGCCAAAGTCGATCATACCTCCGCGGTCGCAAGCGTCTTCGTAGGCTTCGTACATTCGAATCATGGTCTTATCGAAAACGTCATTCGTACGTTCGATATGGCGGCTACGCAGCCCTTCGTCTTTTTGACCATTGATGTACCATTGAAACTGGCGAGCGGGCCAGCGAGTATCATCGAGCTGCATTTCTTTGCAGAGACGTTTGATCAGGCGTAGCTGGTCGTCTGAGTCCATAATCTGAAAGTTTTCGTTGAGCTGCGCTTCGCGCCAGTGGGCACGTAAAATTCGATGAGCTAATCCGTGGAAAGTACCGACCCACATACCACCGGGGTTTACGCCTAATAATTCTTCGATACGACCGCGCATTTCACGCGCTGCTTTGTTGGTGAAGGTAACCGACATGATGGAGTAAGGCGATATATTTTCGGTTTGTACCAGCCAAGCGATACGGTGCACCAATACACGCGTTTTACCTGAGCCTGCGCCAGCAAGCACCAGTAGGTTTTGTACAGGTGCAGTGACGGCGCTGCGTTGTGCATCGTTGAGCCCGTCGATAATTGCAGTTACATCCATTAGATCAGTACTTTCTTCTATTAGTCGTGAGTTAAGTTGTATCGAAGTTTACAAATAAGAGGCGATTATAAAGCAAACCGCCCGGTTTAACCGGGCAGTTGTGATGGGTTCGCAATACGATATAGCAGGATACGTTTAAGCTCGTCAGGGTCTTTTAGTACCATATCACTGCCTCCTTGTCGGTTGGCTTGCTCAATACCGCAGGCAGGGATCAGACGTGATAGCCAAAAGCGCATAGCGGCTGTGCGTGTGAGTTGTGGCCATGCTTTATGTTCGTTGTCGGTAAATGGCCGTTCACGATTGTAAGCGGCTAACAGCGCTGACTCCCGCTCGGGATCTACGCTGCCGTCGGCGCGAGTACACCAGTCGTTTGCAACAATCGCCAAATCAAAGAGTAAAAAAGCGGTGGCCGCATTGTAAACATCTAAGATGGCGGATACTTCATCGCCGATGAATAAGGCGTTATCGTGAAACAGATCGCCATGCACGACGCCCATAGGTAACCCCCAAGGTTGCTCTCGCAGCTCATCAAATAGCGCTACTTCACTTTTTAGTAGTGCATTGTCTTCCTCGGTGAGGAAGCGAGCGATGTTCTGACTTTCTCGGCGCCACCAGAAAACACCACGATGTGCTTGGCGACGCAGATAGAAGTTTTCTCCTGCCACATGAAAGCGAGCTAAATGCGCACCAATAGAGGCGCAGTGCGCTGGGGTCAGATCAGCTTTAGCAACGTGCGAGCCTTCAAATTTAGGCTGTAGCAAAGCGGGGCGATTATGAATTTTCTTAAGGGCGATGCCATGTTTATCTTTGAACGGAGAGGGGAGTGCAATGCCTCGTTCGGCTAACCAAGTGGTTAGCTCAACAAAGAAAGGCATATCTTCCATAGTGAACTCTTCGAAGAGAGTGAGTACATACTCCGCTTCGTTTCCGTCTTTGCTCAGTGTGACGAAATAGTTCGTGTTTTCGATACCACCGTCAATGCCTTTAAAGCGCACAAGTGTGCCCAAAGGAAACTGTCCCAATAATTGGGTGAAATCTTGCTGACTTAATTGCGTATATACAGCCACGTGTCGTCCAACTCTTACCAGCTAAAAATAACCCATTTAGGAATTAGGAGCGTTGATTTATCCACGCGCTGCATTCCGCCCCCTTGCTTAGCAGGGACTAGGTAGTAGGGCTTACCTACCGAGGGTACTACTTTAATCTCTTTTAGGATGCCATTAACGCGATATTCGTAATAGGTGCTTTCATCTTTGTACGTAATGCGGATGTCTGGTTCACCGCCTTCTGGCGCCCCGGGTAATTCGTTAGCTGACGTAATAGTTGCAACACTTAATGATAATGCCAGTATTAAATATTTGATCATTGTCCCTTTCTCATTGGTTGGCAGGCGCTAATTGTCTATGATTGTGAGCCTGTACCGATAGCGTGTAAAGCACCCGGATAACATAACAGACGGATTTCGAATGACCCAGCAACCCTCACCGCTTATTTTAGTCGACGGCTCTTCTTATTTATACCGTGCATTTTTTGCCTCACAGCAGGCGGATCTTCGTACCAGTGATGGCGTACCTAGTGGCGCTGTGCGTGTCGTTACCTCCATGTTACGTAGTTTGATTAACCAATACCCCAAAAGTCGAATCGCCGTTGTGTTTGATGCGAAAGGCAAAACGTTTCGCGATGAAATTTTTGCTGAGTATAAAGCGCAACGGCCATCGATGCCTGATGACCTGCGTGTTCAAGTGGAGCCTATCCACGACATTATTCGAGCAATGGGGCTGCCGCTCATTGTCGAAGACAATGTAGAAGCCGATGATGTCATTGGCACCATGGCCATGATGGCAACGGAGCAAGGCTGCGAAACGCTTATTTCGACAGGCGATAAAGACATGGCTCAATTGGTAAATGAGCATGTAACCTTGATTAACACCATGAATAATACGGTGATGGATGTTGCCGGCGTAGAAGAAAAGTTTGGAATACCGCCGCATTTGATCATCGACTTTTTGGCGTTGATGGGCGATAAGGTTGATAACATCCCGGGCGTACCCGGTGTAGGTGAAAAAACCGCATTGGCGCTGCTGCAAGGCATTGGCAGTATCAAAGAGATCTATGAGAACCTCGATAAAATTGCTGATCTGTCTTTTCGCGGATCCAAAACCATGGCGAAAAAACTAGAAGAAAACCGCGAGGCCGCTGATCTATCTTATCTTCTAGCTACCATAAAGCTTGATGTGCCATTGGATTTTACTTTGGAGGATATTAAGCATCCTGCACCTGATAATGAGAAATTACTCGCATTATTTAAACAATTTGAGTTTAAGAGTTGGGTGCGTGAAATAGAAGAGGGTGGTACAGCACCCGGTCTTAACTCAGGAGCCTCCTCTGCAACTCCCGCAGGGGCTGGTGAGCCGGCAGCACCTGTTGCTCCTGCGGTTTTGAATTACGAAGTCATAACAGACCAAGCCCGTTTGGACGAGTGGCTGGAGCGACTCGCTGATTCTGATTTGTTCGCCTTTGATACGGAAACAGACAATCTAGATTACATGATTGCTAACTTAGTTGGCGTATCGTTTGCGATCACAGCAGGAGAAGCGGCTTATGTGCCCGTAGCACATGATTATGTTGGTGCCCCTGACCAATTGGACCGCGATAGTGTTTTAGCGCAGCTAAAGCCGCTGCTCGAAAATGCGGACCTGAAAAAAGTAGGACAGCACATTAAATATGATATGAATGTTTTGGCTCGTTATGACATTCATCTACAAGGTGTTGAGTTTGATACCATGCTGGAGTCCTATGTGCTCAACTCAACGGCTACACGCCATGATATGGGGAGTTTGGCAGAGAAATACTTAGGGGTTAGCACCGTATCGTTTGAAGACATTGCCGGTAAAGGGAAGAAACAACTCACCTTTAACCAAATAGATTTAGAACAGGCTGGGCCGTATGCCGCCGAAGATGCAGACATCACGTTGCGTTTACATCAAGCGTTACGCCCGCAGTTAGAGGCGACAGGTAAGCTGGCAAGCGTGTTTGATGATATTGAAAAACCGCTGATCAGTGTGTTATCCAAAGTTGAGCGTAATGGTGCCTATGTTGACGCCACATTACTGGGTAAACAAAGTATTGAGATTGACGAGCGTTTAAAGGAGCTGGAAGCTCAAGCCCATGAAATGGCTGGAGGGCCGTTTAATTTGGCATCCACAAAGCAGCTTCAAGAAGTGCTTTTTGAAAAAATGCAGCTACCGGTCAAAAAGAAGACACCTAAAGGCGTTCCATCAACCGCAGAAGAGGTGCTGCAAGAATTGGCACTCGACTACCCGCTTCCCAAATTGTTGCTTGAGCATCGCAGCTTAAGCAAGCTCAAGTCGACATATACCGACAAGTTGCCTCTCATGATTAATGGGGCCACTGGACGTATTCATACATCCTATCATCAAGCGATTACGGCAACAGGTCGTCTTTCATCAACGGATCCTAACCTGCAGAATATCCCGATTCGCTCAGCAGAAGGGCGTCGTATACGTCAGGCATTTGTTGCACCAGAAGGTTATCAGATAGTAGCGGCAGACTATTCGCAAATCGAACTGCGTATTATGGCGCACTTGTCTGACGATGCTGGGTTGTTGAGCGCGTTCTCTCATGGTGAAGATGTTCACAAAGCAACAGCATCCCAAGTTTTTAATACTCCCATTGAGGAGGTCACCATTGATCAACGCCGAAGCGCCAAAGCGATCAATTTTGGTTTGATTTATGGCATGTCAGCTTTTGGTTTGGCAAAGCAGCTGGGTATTGGCCGTAATGAAGCGAAAGAATATATCGAATACTACTTCGCTACGTATCCAGGTGTTCAAAATTATATGGAAGAGACGCGCGAGCAAGCCAAAGCGCAGGGCTATGTTGAAACCGTTTTTGGGCGTCGCCTCTACTTGCCGGCTATTAATGCTAGCAATGCCATTGCACGCCAAGCGGCGGAGCGCACAGCGATTAATGCGCCGATGCAGGGCTCGGCAGCCGATATTATTAAGCGCGCAATGGTGCAAGTTGATCGTTGGCTGCAAGATGGTGAATATGATGCCCGTATGATCATGCAGGTGCATGATGAATTAGTGTTCGAGGTGAAAACCGAGCAGGTCGAGCAATTTAAGCAAGCGGTAGTGGAAAAAATGCAGAAGGCTGCCACACTAAAGGTTCCACTTATTGTTGAGGCTGGGCAGGGTGAAAACTGGGATCAAGCGCATTAATTAAATAATTTGTAAAAATTTTGATCAATGTGGGAACTAATTAAAAATATGGAGTGTCGGAATAGAGACACCACCCTGAGTTCCCCTTCCAGTAGTTGTTCACTGGGTGTGTGTGCAGAGGACGCCTTAGCTCCAGACAAAACTCAACCCCCTTCTGAGTTTGTCTGGAGCTTATTTTTATCTACTGTTTTTACTCGTCGGCACCATTTTGGGTCGAAAATTCCTCATCTGTCTCCGAAGAGAGCCACTCTGAAAGTTGTTGGCTCAGTGTCTCAACGCCATCTCTTTTCAGTGAAGAAAAAGTCTGCACAGTTACTTTATCGCCAAGGCGCTCTTTTAACCCTTTGCGAAGGCTCAACATTGCTGCTTGGGCTGGACCACGCTTAAGCTTATCTGATTTAGTCAGTAACACATGTAGAGGGATTTGCGTGGACTGGCACCAGCGCACCATCATCTCATCAAACTCTTTCATAGGGTGGCGAATGTCCATGACTAATACTACGCCTCGCAATGACATACGTTCTTGAAGGTACTGATCTAAATGTTTTTGCCAGTGCTCTTTCATGGAGACAGGGACTTTGGCATAGCCATAACCTGGTAGATCGACTAGGCGTAGATCGGGCTGGTTGAGCTGGAAAAAATTAATCAGCTGAGTTCGTCCCGGTGTTTTTGAGGTGCGTGCTAGCTTCGAGTTATTCGTAAGCGCGTTTATCGCACTGGATTTTCCGGCATTCGAGCGGCCAGCAAACGCGACTTCTGCTCCAGAATCTTCTGGGCACTGATTGAGTTTGTTGGCGCTAATGAGAAACTCAGCGGAATTAAAATGAATTTTATTGACTTCGGGCATAGACTTTAGGTTACCGCACTATAGTGGAACCACATTTACCGTTCCAGTTTGTGTGGTTATTAAGTTATAATCTGGCCAAATTTTACTCGGTAACAGAGAGAGTCTCTAGTAGCTGGGCGTAATAAAGATTATTAGTAAGATTAAATGGCCATGAACCATTTAGCTGCTTTTATTAAAAACAATGAATGACAAGAGTCTAAGTTAACTATGAATAAAATACTGATCAGCTTGTTATTAACAATGGGAATTACAGGTCTGGCTAATGCAGCGGGAGACGCAGCTGCAGGGCAAGGGAAAACAGCTGTTTGTGCGGCGTGTCATAACGCTGATGGTAACAGTGCCATTGGCAGCTTCCCAAAACTGGCTGGTCAGAATGAAACGTATTTGGTGAAGCAGCTTAAAGATATTAAAAGCGGCGCACGACCAATTGTTGAAATGACGGGCCTCTTAGATAGCCTTACCGAACAGGATCTTGAAGATATGGCTGCTTACTTTGCATCTAAAAAGGTACAAGGTGGCCAAGTTGCCAAAGATCAGTTAGAGCTGGGGCAGCAAATTTACCGAGCAGGTTTGTCAGCTAAAGGTGTGCCAGCTTGCACGGCATGTCACTTGCCTAATGGTCAAGGTATGAACGCTGCAGGGTACCCTGCTTTGAGTGGACAGCATGCGGCATACAGCGAGAAGCAGTTAAAAGATTTTCGTGCGGGTGCACGTAATAACGATCCGCAATCTATGATGCGTGACATTGCGGCTAAACTAAATGATACCGAAATGAAGGCCGTGTCTAGTTATTTGCAAGGCCTGTATTAATTGGCGGTTGATTCGTTTGTAAATTAAGGCAGCCTCGGGCTGCCTTTTTTATGTAGGCTCGTGACGGAACTGTGCAAACTTGCTACTGTCACACCATCTAATTATTTCGTATTACAGATGGATGGAGAGTTACACCTATGTTGAAGTCATTGGCATCAGCCGCACTGGCAATTGGATTAGCGTTTTCTACGGCGCATGCTGCCGACTACGTGGCAGGAAAAGATTACATAGAACTGCCTACCGCTGTAAAAACTTCAGATCCGACCCGGGTTGAAGTCACAGAAATGTTTGGTTACCCATGTCCGCACTGTAATAGCTTTGAGCCGCTGCTATCTACATGGGAAAAAAAGCAAGATGATATTAACTTCCAGCGAGTGCCTGTCGTTTTTGGTCGTAGCTGGGAAGCACCAGCTCGTGCGTACTATACAGCCGAGTTGCTCGATAAAGTGGATGAAACGCACCAAGCTATGTTCGATGCTATCCATATTCAGCGTAAGCGACTGAACTCTGTAGAAGCCATGGCCGATTTTTATGCTTCATTGGGTGTAGATAAAGAAAAGTTTGAAAAAACGTACAACTCCTTTGCGGTCAATATGAAACTAAACCAAGGCGACTCTAAAGTGCGCAGCTATCAGGTTGATGGTGTGCCTTCGATGGTGGTGAATGGTAAGTATCGCGTCACTGCTGGCACTGCTGGTGGGCAAGCAAACATGCTAGATGTTGTAGATTTTCTGGTTGCTAAAGAACAGGCCGCAATGGCAAAAGAGTAAATCTGCGAGGATTATTTAAGGCTGAGCACGCCTTTCCTTTGATTTAGCCGATAAAAACCGCCGCATGGCGGTTTTTTTACGCCTGTCGTTTAGTGGTAGATGGTTGAGTTATAACCTACTATAAATACTCGAACGCAGTGCTCAAAACAGGGGTGTATGAAGTGAGCAAAGACCAGACGGACTGGAAGCATAAATATAAAGAAGCAGCAATAGAGCTCGAGCGGTATGAGTCCAGCCAAGTTGAAGAGCAGATGCGACTCATTATATCGCATATGACTTTGGGCCTGCAGGGGCAGTCTGAATCGCTAGATAGCGCCCTTAGCCACATTCGCCAAACATTAACCAGTGCGTCAAATTCCCTTGATCGTAAATCAATCGCTGAGCTTGAAAAGCAGGTCCGGTACTTAGATCGAGAGCGTGAAAAAACAGCCAAATCGATGTTGGTGTTCCTTAAACAGTGGCTGTTATCCCTAAAGAAGGTAGCGGATGAGGAGCAGCAAGCTGATTTTTTACTCCTAGAGCGGAAAGCATCAGAAGTTGTTGATCATTGGTATGAAGTGCCTGAGTACTTATCATCTCTGCTAGCTTTGCAAGAGAGCCACCTTCAAGAGCCCGGCGCTACGCATGTCGTATCTCCTCTAGCTGACAGCTTATCAGCGGATGTGTCACAGGATGTTGTTGTAAAAGATGAAGCATCGGTTGATAGTCAATTTGAGGCCGTGGCTAGTGAGCTAATTCAGCTGGTGGATGCGTTGAGTTTGTCGGTGGACCATAAACAGCGAGTCGCCCTATTGATTAAGCGCATTCGTACCCAGTTATCGTTTGGCGAGTTGGTTTCTGTTTTGGCTGAGTTGATTGAGCTAGTGCAAATTTCAACGAGTTCGGCGCATGAAGATTTTGAGCAATACCTTATTAGCTTAAATTCTCAGTTGGCTGCAGTGCAGGGCTTTTTAAATGAGAGCCAAAGTGATCAGAGCATCAGTGGAAAGGCTCAAAAAGCGTTAGATAGCCAAGTAAGGCAGGAAGTCAGTAATATTCATACAGCGGTAAATCAGTCTACTAGTTTGGATGATTTGAAAGTAACGGTGGCTTCCCAATTAGATGGTATCGTTTTTGCGATGGACGAGTTTCGCAAATCTGAAGAAGAGAGGGAGTCTAGATCTCAGCAGCGCCATGACGAGTTGATGCAACAGATGCAATCGATGGAGGAGGAGTCGAGGCGAGTAAAAGCGCACATGGAAGAAGAGCGGATGAAAGCCCGAACGGACTCCCTGACAGGCTTGCCTAATCGCGCTGCGTATGATGATCACCTCAAAAAAGAGTTTGAGCGCTGGAGCCGTTATGAACAAGGCTTCTCTATAGCGATAGGCGACCTAGATCACTTTAAAAGTATCAATGATAATTATGGCCATCTAGTGGGTGATAAAGTACTACGGCTTGTGTCGCGTGTTTTATCGAAAACGTTACGTGCAGCAGACTTCATCGCACGTTATGGCGGTGAGGAATTTATTATTTTGCTGCCAGCCACTTCGATTAGTGATGCCGCTGGAGCAATAGATAAACTCCGAGCATCCGTCTGTAACAGTCCTTTTAATTTTCACGGCGAACCCGTACAGATCACCATGTCATTTGGGGTGGCAGAAACAAAAACAGGCGATACATTAGATCAGCTATTTGAGCGTGCAGATGCCGCTTTATATCGGGCAAAAGGTGGTGGCCGTAACTGTGTTCGACAAGGCTGAGCCGTGTTTACAGTTCTGTATGGCAGCTGAGACTTTACCTTGTTGTCGGTAAAGGGCACACTTGTGACCGCTTAATAGACCGCTTCAAAGGATGACACTGGTGCGACGCCTTTCTCGTAGCTTAAAAATCGCTTATACCTTTATTCGTTATCGATTAGATACTTTTTTCGAAGAGTTGCACTTGCCTTGGTATTTGCGAGTGCTTCTGTACCTTATGGTATGGCGCTATTTCATTAAAGCCGAGCAGCCTCGCGGTGTGCGGTTACGTCTGGCTCTTGAATCGTTAGGTCCTGTATTTATTAAATTTGGGCAAATGCTTTCAACACGGCGTGATTTGTTACCTGACGATATTGCGAATGAATTGAAGCGCTTACAGGATAATGTGCCCCCGTTCCCTGGCGATCAGGCACAAACCATTATTGAAAAAGCGTTAGGGAAGTCTGTAACCCAGCTGTTCGCAAAATTTGATGTTGAGCCTCTAGCGTCGGCCTCGGTAGCACAGGTACACAGTGCTGTACTAAATGATGGCAGTGAAGTCGTTGTTAAAGTTATCCGTCCCGGCATAAGCCGTACGATCGAAAAAGATGTGGCTTTGTTGTACACCCTTGCTCACCTTATTCAGCGAGCATGGCATGAAGGACGTCGTCTACGTCCTGTTGAGGTGGTATCCGAATACGAACAAACGTTATTAGATGAGCTAGATCTGCGTAAAGAAGCAGCCAATGGCTCGCAGTTGCGGCGTAACTTTGAAGGATCGCAGCTGCTTTATGTTCCAGAAATTTATTGGGACCTGACTCGTCAGCATGTATTGGTGATGGAGCGAATTCAAGGCATACCCGTCGCCGAGATTGATCAATTAATTGCGCAGGGCACGGACCTTAAATTATTGGCGGAGCGGGGCGTTGAAATCTTTTTCTCGCAAGTGTTCCGTGACAGCTTTTTCCATGCGGATATGCATCCAGGTAATATTTTTGTCTCTCGTGATAACCCTAGTAACCCGAAATACATAGCAATAGATTTCGGCATTATTGGGTCGCTTACCGCCGAAGATCAAGGATATTTAGCGCGTAATTTCCTTGCATTTTTTACGCGCGACTATCGTCAAGTAGCGCAGTTGCATATCGATTCTGGGTGGGTGCCAGCCAATACTAATGTTACCGCCTTTGAAACAGCTATTCGCAGTGTCTGTGAGCCAATATTTAATAAGCCGTTAAAAGACATCTCGTTTGGGCAGGTTTTGTTGGGGCTATTTCAAACTGCACGCCGCTTTAATATGGAAGTACAGCCGCAATTGGTGCTTCTGCAAAAAACCTTGCTTAATATCGAAGGTCTGGGGCGGCAATTGTATCCCGACTTGGACCTTTGGCAGACCGGTAAGCCTTTTCTTGAACGTTGGATGAAAGATAGAGTGGGTCCTAAAGCTGCTTATCAGACGATCAAGCAGCAAGCTCCCGACTGGCTAGATAAAATGCCTCAAATGCCCCAGTTGGTATTCGACACGCTATCTCAGCTCAAAACTCAGCAGCATGCGGCGCAACTGTTTTACGAAGCGGAGCAAGAAAAGCGTGAAGTCGAATCCCAAAAACGGCGACGCCGTTACCTGCTCGCTGCGGTCTTAGGTGTATCAGCCTTATGGTTTGGTCACGAGCCGTCGCATATGTGGCTAGAAGAGGTCGGGCTGATTGGCTGGGTTTTGGCGGGGGCAGCGGCATTCCTGCTGGTACAGTAATTTAGTGTATTAATTAAAGCGTAAAGTAAAAATTATGAATGAAAAATGGCTGGAACAAGTGAAGTGGGATGAGAACGGTTTAGTTCCTGCTATCGCGCAAGATTATCAAAGTGGCAAAGTTTTAATGATGGCGTGGATGAATAAAGAAGCGCTAAAGCTAACAGCACAAGAGCAGCGTGCCATATATTGGTCACGTTCGCGCGCTAAACTATGGCGCAAAGGGGAGGAGTCTGGGCATATTCAGGCGTTACATGAACTTCGTTTAGATTGCGATAACGATGTAATTTTGATGAAGGTAGAACAGAAAGGCGGAATTGCATGCCATACCGGGCGCGAAAGTTGCTTCTACAGCGTCTTTAGCGAAGGTGAATGGAAGCCCGTAGATCCAGTGCTCAAAGACCCCAATAGTATATATAACAAATAGGTTGTGATATGAGTGATGTATTAGCTGAGCTTAGCAAGGTTCTAGAGGCGCGCAAGCAGGCAGAAGCGGATAGCTCTTACGTAGCAAGTTTGCATGCCAAAGGGCTCAACAAGATACTTGAGAAAGTAGGAGAAGAGTCATTTGAAACTGTAATTGCCGCTAAAGACGCTCAGGCTTCGGGAGATAACTCTGATGTAATATATGAAACCGCTGATTTGTGGTTTCACAGTTTAGTCATGTTATCTCACTTGGGCGAAAAACCGGAAGCGGTACTGGAAGAGTTGGCGCGCCGTTTTGGGTTGTCGGGCCTAGACGAAAAAGCATCGCGTAACTGATTTTAGATAGCTAATTGTTTAGTCTAGAATTTTCTAGTTTTTTATTTAGCACTTTTCTGTATAAATAAGTATCGTAAGATTAAATAGGCGATACGCGAAGAATTTAATGTAAGAGGTGGTTCATGGGTTTCGGTGGAATTAGCATTTGGCAGTTAGTGATCGTTCTTGGCATCATTGTGTTGTTGTTCGGTACTAAAAAATTGCGCAACATTGGTGGTGATCTTGGCGGGGCAATAAAAGGCTTTAAAAAAGCCATGAAAGAAGAACCCGAAAGCGATAAATCAATTGAGAAAAAAGATGCTGACTTTGCACCAGAACAGCCAGCAACGAAGCAAGAAAGCACTCCTGAACAAAAATAAGCTGGTATCGCACTATGTTTGATATTGGCTTTGCCGAGTTGTTGGTCATTGCTGCGGTTGCTCTCGTGGTGCTTGGCCCTGAAAAACTTCCTACGGCGGTTCGTACACTTGGTTTGTGGGTAGGGCGTGCCAAACGCACCATAGGTGGAATCCAGCGAGAGATATCTGAAGAGTTACGCATGGAAGAGCTGCGTCGCACATCGGCTATTGAAAAAGAAAAGTTGGATAAAGAATTGAACGAGATGCGTCAGCCGTTTAGTGATGCATCTAATGATATTCAAACAGCAACAAAAGCACCTGAAAACACAAAAGCAACTCCCGAACCTCCTTCTGAGCAATCGGAAAAATCCAACGGATGAACAAAACAAATAATACTATGGACGATCAGGAGCAAGAGCAGACATTAGTGTCGCATCTTGTTGAGCTGCGCCAGCGATTAATGTGGGCTCTTGGAATTATCTTGCTGATCTTCCTTTGTTTATTCTATTTCGCAAATGATTTATATGAATACCTGTCGGCACCGTTAACGGCCTTGTTGCCTCCAGGTACAAGCATGATTGCAACGGATGTAACCTCACCGTTTTTTGCGCCGTTTAAATTGACCTTAGTGTTGGCGTTATTCTTGGCTATGCCTTTTATACTGCATCAAATGTGGGCTTTTATTGCGCCAGGGCTATATCAGCATGAAAAGCGTCTGGCTGTACCTGTACTGGCGTCGAGCATCTTCCTGTTCTATGCCGGCATTGCGTTTGCTTATTATGTGGTCTTTCCTATTCTATTTGGCTTCTTTACCAGCGTAGGTCCAGAAAACGTTGCCGTAATGACAGACATAAGTAGCTATTTAAACTTCGTGCTTAAACTGTTTTTTGCCTTCGGTATTGTTTTTGAAATACCAATAGCTACGCTGCTACTTATATGGACAGGAGCAACAACCGTAAAAGATCTCTCCGGTAAGCGCGCTTATGTCATAGTGTGCTGTTTCGTCGTAGGTATGTTGCTAACACCTCCAGATATTATTTCTCAAAGCTTATTAGCCTTGCCTATGTGGTTGCTGTTTGAGCTTGGTCTGATTTTGGCTCGAGTGTTTGTTAAGTCTAATGATGAAGAAATAGACGAGGAATCGGTTAAACCGCAGCTTTAATGCTCTCTGTTGTATGTTAATTGATCAATATAAGGCGCCTTTTATGGGCGCCTTTATTTTTTGGCCTTTTTTACCTCTTTTTCACGATATTTTAACAATTAGCGGTTGACTCTAAATGGGGTGTCTGTAGAATGCGCACTCCTTGCTTAGGACGGCAGCGAAAGCGGCTTTGAACAGAGCAAGGCGGTGTTATTTAAGTGGTTGAATAAATTGATCTTTTAGATGGTTTTGTTCATTAAATAACAACGAGTTGTTAGCGTGTTTTGCTCAGCTTTGTTTTTGAAAATACTCGAAAATAAAATGCAAAATAAACGTTGACAACGACACGGGGTTCGGTAAAATACGCGCCTCACTGAACGAGACGGCACAACGCGAAAGCGGGTAGCGAGTCGGATGCAAATCAAACGTTCAGCGCTCTTTAACAAATTGGTCAGATAATTCGTGTGGGCGCTTGCTGGGATGAAGCTACAAAAGCTTTATCAGGTAAGCAACCAAGTGAATTCATGTAAACATACGTTTTATGAAGTAATGAAGTTAGCGAACCTGAGTCAGATTTAGATTGTTGAAGCTTCGGCAAAGACGATCGAAAAATTAAACTGAAGAGTTTGATCATGGCTCAGATTGAACGCTGGCGGCAGGCCTAACACATGCAAGTCGAGCGGTAACAGATCTAGCTTGCTAGATGCTGACGAGCGGCGGACGGGTGAGTAACGCGTAGGAATCTACCGAGTAGTGGGGGATAGCCCAGAGAAATTTGGATTAATACCGCATACGCCCTACGGGGGAAAGGAGGGGATCTTCGGACCTTTCGCTATTTGATGAGCCTGCGTAAGATTAGCTAGTTGGTAGGGTAAAGGCCTACCAAGGCGACGATCTTTAGCTGTTCTGAGAGGATGATCAGCCACACTGGGACTGAGACACGGCCCAGACTCCTACGGGAGGCAGCAGTGGGGAATATTGGACAATGGGGGCAACCCTGATCCAGCCATGCCGCGTGTGTGAAGAAGGCCTTCGGGTTGTAAAGCACTTTCAGATGTGAGGAAAGGTTAGTAGCTAATAACTGCTATCTGTGACGTTAACATCAGAAGAAGGACCGGCTAACTCCGTGCCAGCAGCCGCGGTAATACGGAGGGTCCGAGCGTTAATCGGAATTACTGGGCGTAAAGCGCGCGTAGGCGGCTAAGTCAGTCAGATGTGAAAGCCCCGGGCTCAACCTGGGAATTGCACCTGATACTGCTTGGCTAGAGTACAGAAGAGGGTGGTGGAATTTCCTGTGTAGCGGTGAAATGCGTAGATATAGGAAGGAACATCAGTGGCGAAGGCGGCCACCTGGACTGATACTGACGCTGAGGTGCGAAAGCGTGGGGAGCAAACAGGATTAGATACCCTGGTAGTCCACGCCGTAAACGATGTCAACTAGCCGTTGGGGAACTTGATTCTTTAGTGGCGCAGCTAACGCGATAAGTTGACCGCCTGGGGAGTACGGTCGCAAGATTAAAACTCAAATGAATTGACGGGGGCCCGCACAAGCGGTGGAGCATGTGGTTTAATTCGAAGCAACGCGAAGAACCTTACCTACTCTTGACATCCAGAGAATTCGCTAGAGATAGCTTAGTGCCTTCGGGAGCTCTGAGACAGGTGCTGCATGGCTGTCGTCAGCTCGTGTTGTGAAATGTTGGGTTAAGTCCCGTAACGAGCGCAACCCTTGTCCTTATTTGCCAGCACATAATGGTGGGAACTCTAAGGAGACTGCCGGTGACAAACCGGAGGAAGGTGGGGACGACGTCAAGTCATCATGGCCCTTACGAGTAGGGCTACACACGTGCTACAATGGTCGGTACAGAGGGCTGCAAACCTGCGAGGGTGAGCCAATCTCACAAAACCGATCGTAGTCCGGATTGGAGTCTGCAACTCGACTCCATGAAGTCGGAATCGCTAGTAATCGTGGATCAGAATGCCACGGTGAATACGTTCCCGGGCCTTGTACACACCGCCCGTCACACCATGGGAGTGGATTGCACCAGAAGTAGATAGTCTAACCTTCGGGGGGACGTTTACCACGGTGTGGTTCATGACTGGGGTGAAGTCGTAACAAGGTAGCCGTAGGGGAACCTGCGGCTGGATCACCTCCTTAAACGATTAGCCGAATCCTGGCATAGCGTTCACACGAATTATCTGACCGAGACAGTTAAGCGCGGAATTTGAGAAAGCCTCAAGTTCTAAGTTATACGTATCGCAAGCACTGCTTGCTGTACCTATCACTTAAAGCTTCATGCTTTAAACGCTCTTTAACAATATGGATTTGATGAAATTAAAGTCTTGTTTTTAACAAGCGCCAAGTAAAAGTAATTTTATCGTTACGAGAAACATGTTTCTTGAACAGACGCCTTCGGGTTATATGGTCAAGTGACAAAGCGTGCACGGTGGATGCCTTGGCAGTCAGAGGCGATGAAGGACGTGGTAACCTGCGAAAAGCGTTGGGAAGGTGGTAA